>JAAYJJ010000035.1 GCA_012522985.1 Aliarcobacter butzleri | reverse complement strand
TTATTTATATAATTCTATTATTAAAAATAAGGTATATAATTTAAAAAAAGTTGAAATTAATAATATTACAATATTTTACAGCCAAAAAAAATCAAAAATCTAATGAATATTTAGTAATCATTTAAATATTCAGCATGATTGTATTCACTCATAACACTATTTTTTTCACTATGAGTAAGTTACCATAAAAACTACCATAAAAAATTTGGATACATAGGATTTTATATGGTTTTATATGATTTCATATGGACTTATGAAAGTTAAGAGTATCGATAAAATAGGGATTTTTGGACTTATATGGAAGTACTAAGAAGTATCAATGGCAGAGGGCAAGGGATTCGAACCCTCGGAGGCTCTCACCTCGCCGGTTTTCAAGACCGGTGCTTTCAACCACTCAGCCAACCCTCTACATAAAAAATGGCAACAAACCAACTGGAGGCGACACCCGGATTCGAACCGGGGATAGAAGCTTTGCAGGCTCCGGCCTTACCACTTGGCGATGTCGCCGTTATTAAAAGTTTGTTTACACCAAAAATGGTGCGAATGGTGAGAATCGAACCCACACTCCATTACTGGAACAGGATTTTAAGTCCTGCGCGTCTACCTATTCCGCCACACTCGCAAAATAAAAAACAAATGGAGCGGGCAACGAGATTCGAACTCGCGACATCAACCTTGGCAAGGTTGCACTCTACCACTGAGCTATGCCCGCATCAATTAGTAGTTTTTTAAATTGGAATGGAATTATAGCAAAAAAAATTTTAAAAGTAAAGGGGTTTTGCAAAAAAATGTAAAATTTTAGATTTTTTGTTAAAAAACCACTTTTTTATAATTACTTTGCTACAATATATGCTATAATGTATAAAATTTAATTAAAAAAAGGTAATTTATGAGAAGCGATGAAGTAAAAAAAGGCTATCATAGAGCCCCACATAGAAGTCTATTTAGAGCTACAGGACTAAAAGATGAGGATTTTGATAAGCCGTTTATTGGAGTAGCAAACTCTTTTATAGAGATTATTCCAGGACATTTTTTTCTAGATAAAGTAAGTGATATTATAAAAGAAGAGATTAGAAAAGCTGGTTGTGTACCATTTGAGTTTAACACTATTGGAGTTGATGATGGTATAGCTATGGGGCATGATGGGATGCTTTTTTCTTTGCCAAGTCGAGAGATAATTGCAAACTCTATAGAAACTGTGATGAATGCACATAAACTTGATGCGATGATAGCTATTCCAAACTGTGACAAAATAGTCCCAGGTATGATTATGGGGGCTTTGAGAGTTGATGTTCCTACTATCTTTGTAAGTGGTGGTCCTATGGCAAAAGGATATACAAAAGATGGTACTCCTATCGATTTGGCTGTTGCATTTGAAGCTGTTGGACAATTTGAAGCTGGAGAGATAAGTGCTGAAGATCTAAAAGATATAGAGTGCAATGCCTGTCCTAGTGGAGGAAGTTGTAGTGGTATGTTTACAGCAAACTCTATGAATACTTTGATGGAAGCTATGGGTATAGCCTTGCCAGGGAATGGGACTATTTTGGCTCTTACAAAAGAAAGAGAAGAACTATATAGACAAGCAGCTAGAAGAATATGCGAAATAGCAAAAAGCAAAGAGTTATCCAATAAGTTCAAAATCACAAATATCTTAAATGAAAATGCAGTAAGAAATGCATTTGCTGTAGATATGGCTATGGGTGGAAGCTCAAATACAGTTTTACATATGCTTGCTATTGCAAAAGAGGCAAATGTAAACTTTGAACTAAAAGATATCAACAATATAAGCAAAAGAGTTTCACATATAGCAAAAATCTCTCCAAGCTTAAGCACTATCCATATGGAAGACATCAATCGTGCTGGTGGCGTTAATGCAGTTATGAAAGAGATGAGCAAAAGAGGCGATGATATACTTCTTGATAACCTAACAATAGGTGGTATGACTACGCTAGAAAAGATAAAAGATGCTTATATCAAAGATACTGATGTGATACATACTATAGACAATCCTTACTCACAAGTAGGTGGACTAGCTATACTTTATGGTAACCTAGCAGAGCAAGGTGCTGTTATCAAAACTGCTGGTATTATAGGAAGCAGAGTAATCACTGGTAAGGCTATATGTTTTGATGGGCAACAAGAGGCTATTTTAGGTATTACTAGTGGCAAAGTAAAAGCTGGAGATGTAGTAGTTATTAGATACGAAGGTCCAAAAGGTGGCCCAGGTATGCAAGAGATGTTAGCTCCAACAAGTCTTATTATGGGTATGGGATTAGGAGATAAAGTTGCACTTATTACTGATGGTAGATTTAGTGGTGCAACTAGAGGTGCTAGTATAGGACATGTTAGCCCTGAAGCTGCTGAAGGTGGGCTTATAGGATTACTACAAGATGGTGATGAAATACATATAGATGTAGATAACTATATCTTACAAGCAAATATCAGCGATGAAGAGATAGCAAAAAGAAGGGCTACTTTTAAACCTAAACTTAAAACTCTTACTTCAAGATGGCTAGGGCAATATAGAGCTTTAGTAACAAATGCAAGTAGTGGTGGAGTTTTAAAAACTGAACTCTAAGAGTATTTTCTCCCTAGTTTGGGGAGAATACTCTATCTCTATTAAAATAATATTAAGCTTTTAGCCTAGTAAACTTCAAACAATGCTCTCATTTATCAATTATATAAGTAATTTTTTGCTAAAATGCTATTATGAATAAAATAATTAAAAAACTTAAAGATTTTAGTGAATTAGTGGTATTTAGCCACTCTATATTTTCATTGCCATTTATCTTTATAGCTATGGTAGTAGCTGCAAATGGTTGGTTTGGATGGAAGTTATTACTTCTTGGACTCTTAGCAGCAGTTAGTGCTAGAAACTTTGCAATGTCAATCAATAGATATCTAGATAGAGATATAGATGGACACAATCCCCGCACCGCTTCTAGACCCAATGTAGATGGTAGAATAAATGCAAATCAAATCTTAGCATTTGTGATTATCAATGCCCTCATTTTTATAACTGTGGCTTATTTTGTTAATACTCTAGCTTTTATATTGAGTGTTCCTATACTTATAGTGATTGGAAGTTACTCCTATTTTAAAAGATTTAGTTTTTTGGCTCATATTATACTAGGACTTTCTTTGGGACTTGCACCTATTGCTGGTGTTGTTGCTGTTAGTGAAAGTGTATATTTATGGACTATTTATCTAAGTATTGGTGTTATTTTTTGGGTGGCTGGGTTTGATCTTCTTTACTCATTACAAGATATAGAAATAGATAAAAAACTAGGACTTCACTCAATACCTTCTAAGTTTGGAGTGAACAAAACTCTTTGGATATCAAAAATATTTCATTCTATTACAAACCTTATGTGGATGTTTTTTGTTATAAAAGCACAGCTTGGACTATTTGCTTATATAGCTGTTGTTTTTAGTGCTTTAATGTTAGCATATGAGCATAGAATCGTAGCAAAAGACTTTAATAAAATAGATAAAGCTTTCTTTACAGTAAATGGATATCTAGGAATTGTATTTTTTCTTCTAATAGTTTTGGATTTTATATATAAAATAGAAGTTCCTGTTACATAAGCATAAACTTTTAAGTTACTCTTTGTTAGAATAAAAGTTTATTTTTCTTATAAAGGTGGCATATGTTTAAAAAGATTATATTGTTTTGCTCATTAAGTGGCTTGGTTTATGCTAGTAGTGACTATGGAGTAAGTATAAATACTGGTAAAGGTGGGCATATAGATCTACATAGAGTAGCGTTACAAAAAACCTTTTCAAACACCATATACTCTTTTGATAGCTTTGATATCAAAGGATATCATGAACTTGCATATGGTAAGTTCAAAGGTCAAGATCATAGTCGTAGTGTTATCTCTTATACTCCTGTTTTTGTTTTAGATTTTGATAAGCTTTTCTTTGATTCATACAAATACTATGTTGATCTAGCTGTTGGTGTATCAAGAATCTCTCATACACATATTGATTCAAGAAGAATCTCTACTAAGTTTCAGTTTGAAGATAGAATAAGTTTTGGTATTACTAGGGAAAATTGGGATCTATATCTTAGATATATCCACTATTCAAACGCTAGTATCAAAAAACCAAATGATGGTATTGATATAGCTTTACTTGGATTAAACTATAGATTTTAAAAATAAGCCTATAAGCCCAAATTATTTTAATATAATTTGGGTTAAATAAATTGTAAATATTTTACTTTGATTATTTATATCTATGTGTGATTCTACCCTTATCTAGTGAATATGGAGTAATCTCAACTTTCACTTTATCACCTGGTAGAATTTTGATATAGTTCATTCTCATCTTGCCTGATATATGACATAATACTATATGTCCGTTGTCAAGTCCTACTCTAAACATAGCATTTGGAAGAGCCTCTTTTACTACTCCATCAATCACTATTACATCATCTTTAGCCATCTAATAATTTCCTTTTTTTGTTTATATTTGTGTTAATATCACTGCTTTACCATTTATAACGGCAACTGTATGCTCATAATGACTTGTTCTTAATCCATCACGAGAAACCACCGACCAATCATCTTCCAAAATAACAGGCTCACCATCTTTTTGACAAATCATAGGCTCAATACAAAAAACCATACCGTTTTTTATTTTTGGACCTTGTTTTGGATTTGGTGAGTCTAAATAGTTTGGTATTTCTGGATCACAATGAGGTTCTCGTCCAATACCATGACCACAAAATCTCTTAAGAGGTACAAAACCTCTTTCTTTAATAAATTTCTCTATTAAAAATGAAAGCTCTTTAAATCTCATTCCCTCTTTGATCTCTTGTATTGCATACATCAAAGAATCATAAGAACAATCAATAAGCTCTTGATCTTGTGGTGATACTTTACCAATAGGCATTGTTATAGCTGCATCACCATACCAGCCATCTATTTCACTACCTATGTCTATTCCTAAAATATCTCCCTCTTTTAATATAGTATTATCAGGGATTCCGTGGATTACGACTTCATTTAAAGACAAACACGCAGCATTTGGAAAACCATACAAACCTTTAAAGGCTGGTCTTGCACCTAGACTTGAAAGAGACTCTTCAGCCATCTTATCAACTTCAAGCAAACTCATACCTGCTTTTACATTGTTTTTTAAATAATCCAACGTCTTCGCAACTGCATATCCTGCGTCGCGAAGTTTTTGGATCTCATTTTGTTTTCTTATAGGAATTGCCACTTTTATAACCTTGTAGCACTTAACATATCATATTTATTCATATATTGTTGAGCCTCTATCTTTCTCATAGTATCTATTGCTACTTGAACTACAATCAAAACTGCAACACCACCAAAATAAAATGGTACTCCCATAGATTTAACTATAAAATGAGGTACAGTAGAAACAAGTCCAAGATATATTGCACCAGTAAAAGTCAATCTACTTGCAACTTCATTTAAAAACGAAGCTGTACTCTCTCCTGGTCTAACACCTGGTATAAATCCACCTTGTCTTTTAAGATTTTCAGATATATCTTTTGAGTTAAATGTAATAGATGCATAAAAAAATGCAAAAAATACTACAAATAAAAACATTAAAATATTAAATATATATCCATTTGGATTTAATAAATCTGCTACAACTCTTACATATTCATTTGAACTACTTGATAAAACAGTAGCTGGAAACATTAAAATAGCTGAAGCAAAAATAGCTGGAATAACTCCACTTAAGTTTACTTTGATTGGAATATAGTTCATTATTCTTTTATGTTGGTTTTGCATAACAACTTTTCTAGAATAAGAAACTGGTACTCTTCTTTCTCCTAATTCAACATAGATAATAACACCTACAGTTACTAGGATTATTAAAATTATTGCCAATACAACAAAGAAATTCATTTGTCCATTGTTTACAAGTTCAACAGTTCCACTTATTGCACTAGGAATAGCAGAAACGATACCTGCAAAAATAATCAAACTTATACCATTTCCTATACCTTTTTGAGTGATTTGTTCACCAATCCACATTAAAAGCATAGTTCCTGTTAGCATTGATATAGAAGCTATCATTACAAATGTACTCATATCGATACTTATTGCTCCTGCTCCACTGCTTCCTGTTAGAGAGTTAAGTCCCATAGAAACACCAACAGCTTGAACAAGTGTAATAACTATAGTAGTATATCTTATGATTTGCATATATTTTTGCATTCCATCTCGCTCTTTTTTAAGCTTACCAAGAGCTGGAAATGTTGCAGAAAGAAGTTCCATAATAATAGATGCAGTAATATAAGGCATAATTCCAAGTGAAATAATACTAAGTCTTTCAACCGCATTTCCACTAAACATATTGATTAGCCCTAGAGCATTTTGAGCATTAGAGTCAAAAAACTCTTTTACCACATCTATATTAACACCAGGTACTGGCACATATGCCAATAACCTGTACATCAAAATAAAACCTAGTGTTAGAAGAATTTTATTTACTAAGTTGTTATTCATATTATTTTCCAGAAGTAGTTATATTTTCGTCTTTAATTTTACTCTCTAGATTTTTCGCATTTTTACCTATCAATTTAACTTTCGTTACAGCTTTTCCAAGTTTATATACACTTGAAATATTTGCTAAAGTAATCTCATCCAAAGATGCAATAGAAGTAATTTTATCAACATTTAAAGCTAAAGGCTTTTCTACTCTTGATACAAATCCAACTTTTGGTAATCTTCTTTGAAGTGGTTGTTGCCCACCTTCAAAACCTCTTTTTTCGTTGTATCCGCCCCTTGCTCTTTGTCCTTTGTGTCCTTTTCCAGCAGTTTTGCCGTGTCCACTTCCTTGACCTCTACCTATTCTTTTTCTATTTTGTGTACTTCCTGTAGCTGGTTGTAAATTTTCTAACATTTTTACCCCTTTATCTTAGCCAAAGCTTCAACTGTTGCTTGAACTAGATTGTTTGGATTGTTTGAACCAAGTGATTTTGCAATAATATCTTTTACACCTGCAAGTTCAAGTACTGGTCTAGCTGCTCCACCAGCAATTAGCCCTGTACCCTCTGAAGCTGGTTTAATAAGAATTTTGCTTGAGTTATACTTATGCTCTATATCATGAGCTATAGTTGTACCATTTAGTGAAACTTTTACAAGTCTTTTAAACGCATCATCTAAAGCTTTTTTGATAGCATCAGGAACCTCTTTTGCTTTTCCTGTACCAAATCCAACTGTTCCGTTTTTGTCACCAACAACAACTAAAGCTGTAAATCTAAATCTTCTACCACCTTTAACAACTTTAGTTACTCTACCAATCTTAACGATTGCTTCTTGAAAATCTTCTCTATTTACTGCCATAGCCTAACCTTATAGTTTGATTCCGTTTTCTCTTAGTGCATCAGCAAATGCTGCTACTACACCATGATAAACATAGCCGTTTCTGTCATATACAACTTCAGTTATATCTTTTTCTTTTAGCATATCGGCAAATTTAGCAGCTAAAGCGACTGCACCCTCTTTGTTTGTTCTTAAATCTAGTGTTTTACTATTTAATCCTGCTAAGGTTGTACCTGCTGTATCATCTATAGCTTGTACAGTAAGGTATCTATTTGATTTAAATATAGATACTCTAGGTTTATTAGCTACACCACTGATTTTCGATCTAACTTTTAATTTTCTTTTTGCTCTATGTAATTTTTTATTTGCTATTACTTTTGCTCTACTCATCACTTACACCTTACTTCTTAGCAGTTTTACCAGCTTTTCTGATAATTGTTTCATTAACGTATTTCACACCTTTGCCTTTATATGGCTCTGGTGGTCTAAAACCTCTAATGATAGCTGAAACTTGTCCAACTTGTGCTTTATCACTACCGCTTATTGTTATTATGTTTTTTTCTACACTTATATTAAGTCCTTGTGGGATCTCAAATTTAATTGGGTGAGAAAAGCCTAAAGCAAGTTCTAATGTATTTCCATTAACTGCTGCTCTATATCCAACACCATTTACTTCAAGTTGTTTACTAAATCCAGTTGCAAATCCAACAACACAGTTATTGATCAATGCTCTATATGTTCCCCAAAAAGCTCTATCTTGTTGATCGTCACTTTTAGGAGCAAGTACTAAACTTCCATCTTGGATTTCCATATTTACTCTATTATGAGTATCTACTTGTGTTGAATTATTCCCTTTTTTTACAGTTACAACACCATTATCTAGTGTTACTTCTATACCACTTGGTATTGTTATAGGTTGTTTTCCAATTCTTGACATCTTTCACCTCTTACCAAATAGTACAAAGTACTTCGCCACCAACTTTTGCTGCATAAGCATCATCATTGCTTAATACACCTTTGTTTGTGCTTACTACTATTGTACCATAACCATTTTTAAAGCTTTTAAGTTCTGTATAACCTTTATAAACTCTTCTACCTGGTTTTGAAACTCTTGTTACTTCGTTGATAACTGCTTTACCGTTATCATCATATTTTAACACTATACTAATAGATTTTTTGTTGTTTTCACCTTCAACTACTTTGAAGCTATCAATATAACCTTTATCTTGAAATACTTTTACCATAGCTTCAACACTATTTGAGTGTAGCAGTGTAGTTACTTCTAGTCTTCTTAAAGATGCATTTCTAAGTCTTGTTAGAGCATCTGCTATCATATCATTTACCATAACTATCTCCTACCAACTTGCTTTTCTAACACCAGGAAGTAATCCCTCGTTAGCCATTTTTCTTAAACATACTCTACAAAGTCCAAAATCTCTATATACTGATTTTGGTCTTCCACAAACAGAACATCTTGTATATGCTCTTACTGTAAACTTAGGCTTTCTTGCTGCCTTTGCTATCATAGACTTTTTAGCCATTATTCTCTTCCTTTACTAAATGGGAAACCCATTAGCTCTAACAATCTAAAAGCTTCTGAGTCATTTTGAGCTGATGTTGATATAGAGATATTCATACCATGTGTTGCTATAATATTATCATAAACAACTTCTGGGAACATTAACTGCTCATTTAAACCGAAGTTATAATTTCCTCTACCATCAAAACCATTTCTATTTAGACCTCTAAAGTCTTTAACTCTTGGTAATGCAATAGAGATTAGTTTATCCAAAAATACATACATTTGTTTGTTTCTTAGCGTAACTTTTACACCAACAGGCATACCTTCTCTAACTTTAAATCCAGCAACTGATTTTTTTGCTTTTATTATCTGTGCTTTTTGTCCAGCTATTAAAGAGATAGTATCAGCAATACTTTGCATCAACTTATTATCTTTCATAGCATCACCAGCACCTACAGATATAACAACTTTCTCAACTTTTGGAGTTAGCATTTTGTTTTTTGGAAACTCAGCTTCAAGAGCAGCTTTTACAACATCATTATATTTATTTTTTAATCTTGTTGCCATAATTATGCTCCTTCAACTTTTGCTACATTTGAGATATCTATTGGCATCTCTTTGCTTACAAATCCACCTTCTGGATTTCTTTCTTGATCTGGCTTAACAGCTTTTTTAGCTATTTTACACCCTTTTACTAATACTGCGTTTCTTTTTGGTAAAACTTTGATAACTTCACCTGTTTTACCTTTGTCATCTCCAGCGATTACTTTAACAGTATCGCCTTTTTTTATTTTTAATTTAACAGCCATTATAATACCTCCGGAGCAAGTGATACAATTTTCATAAAGTTTGCATATCTAACTTCTCTTGCTACTGGTCCAAATATACGAGTTCCTACTGGTTCTCTTTTATTATCAAGAATAACTGCTGCATTATCATCAAATCTAATCAATGATCCATTTTCTCTTTGAACCTCTTTATGAGTTCTTACAACTACAGCCTTTACAACTTGACCTTTTTTTATTTTACCATTTGGAAGAGCTTTTTTTACTGATGCAACTATAACATCACCAACACTTGCATATCTTCTTTTACTTCCACCCAAAACTTTGATGCACATAATCTCTTTTGCACCAGAGTTATCAGCTACATTTAGTCTTGTAAAACTTTGTATCATTATTCAACTCCTCTTGCAAGGATAGCTCTTAGTCTATAAGATTTTGTTTTAGATAGTGGTCTACACTCAATAGCAGTTACAGTATCACCAACATTAACTTCATTTCTCTCATCATGTACAAGATATTTTTTAAATTTCTTAACAGTTTTGTGATATTTTGGATGTAAAACACTTCTTGTTACTAAAACTGAAACTGTTTTATCACCGCTTTTTTTTACCACTACACCTTGAATCTCTCTTTTTCGTGTATTCATAAGCGTCCGTCCTTATGCTTTAACTGCAGTGATTGCAGTTTGAATTCTAGCGATTGATTTTTTTACATCTCTTAATTCGCTAGTATTTGTAAGTTGCATAGTTTTTAGCTTTGCTTTAAGTTCAAATAGCAACACCTTTTTTTCTTTTAACACAGCTTGTAACTCTTCTAAGCTTTTATCTTTTAAATCAATATATTTCATTTTCACTATCCACTGTTACGATTTTTGTTTTAAATGGTAATTTATGCATAGCCAAAGTCAAAGCTTCTCTTGCTAATTCATCTTCTACACCAGCCATTTCAAAACAAATTCTACCAGGCTTGATATTCATAACCCATTTATCAACACTACCTTTACCTTTACCCATCCTAGTTTCTAGTGGTTTTGAAGTAAGTGGTTTGTCTGGGAATACCATTATCCAAACTTTACCTTGTCTTTTAACTCTTCTTGTCATAGCAATTCTAGCTGCTTCAATTTGTCTTGAGTCAATTCTACCGTGTTCAACAGCTTTGATACCAATAGTTCCATAAGCTAGTGTAAAACCACTTGTAGCTTCTCCCCTATTTCTACCTTTCATCTGTTTTCTATATTTTGTTCTTTTTGGCATTAACATGATTATTTACCTCTTTTTTTAGCAGTAGGTTTTCTTTTCTTGTTAGCTGGAGTATTTGTTTGCTCTTTTTCTGGTTGGATTCCTTTTGCAAGAACCTCACCTTTAAATATCCAAACTTTAACACCAATACAACCATATGTTGTATGAGCTTCAGCAAAACCATAATCTATTTTAGCTCTTAGAGTATGTAAAGGAACTCTTCCTTCGTGATACCACTCAGTTCTAGCCATCTCTGCACCACCTAATCTTCCTGATACAGAAACTTTTATCCCTTTAGCACCTGATTTTAGAGCATTTTGCATAACTCTTTTCATCGCTCTTCTAAAAGCAACCCTTCTTTCTAGTTGTCCAGCAACATTTTCAGCAGCTAGTTGAGCAGAAATTTGTGGTTTTCTCTCTTCTTTTATATTTACAGTTATCTCTTTGCCAACTAGTTTTGATAAAGATTCTTTTAGTTTTTCAACATCAGCACCTTTTTTACCTATGATTATACCAGGTCTAGCAGCTACAACTGTAACTCTTACTTTTTTTGCTGTTCTTTCAATAAGTGTTTGTGATATACCAGCATAATAAAGCTCTTTTTTTACAAACTTTCTTATTTTATTGTCTTCAGCAATATTTTCAGGCATTTTGCTATAAGTTGGAAACCATCTTGATTCCCAGTTTCTATTGATTCCAAGTCTTATTCCTATTGGACTAACTTTTTGACCCATTACTTCTCTCCTTTAACTGGTGCTACTTCAACTATTATATGAGAAGTAGGTTTTAGTTTTGGTGTTGCTCTACCTCTAGCTCTTGGTGTAAATCTTTTTAACATTGCAGCTTTATCAACTCTACAACTTGTTACTACAGCCTCACTAGCATCTAAACCACTATTTGCAACAGCTGAAGCTATAACTTTTGATATAACTTTAGCAGCTTTATTTGGAGTAAACTCTAAACTTGCAATTGCAAGTTCAGCATTCATACCTTGAACTTCTCTTGCAACAAGTCTAGCTTTAATAGGAGAAAGTCTTATAAATTTTAATACCGCTCTACTCATATCAACCTACCTTTTTTTGCACAGTACCTTTGTGCCCTTTAAAAATTCTAGTTGGAGCAAACTCACCTAGTTTATAACCAACATGATTTTCTGTAACTAGTACTGGTACAAATACTTTACCATTATGCACATTAAATGTAACACCAATCATTTCAGGTAAAATAGTACTTCTTCTTGACCATGTTTTGATTGGTTTTCTATCACCACTTGATTGTGCTGCTAAAACTTTTTTCATTAGATGTCCATCGACAAATGGACCTTTTTTTACCGATCTACCCATATTACTATCCTACTTCTTTCTTCTTGAAATGATAAGTTTATCACTTGCTTTTTTCTTTCTAGTTTTGAAACCTTTTGTTGGCATACCCCATGGAGTAACTGGATGTCCGGAAGGACCAGTTTTACCTTCACCACCACCGTGTGGGTGATCTACTGGGTTCATTGCTGAACCTCTTGTTTGAGGTCTTATACCCATATGTCTTGTTCTACCAGCTTTACCGATAACCATATTGATATAATCTTCATTTCCTACTATACCAATAGTAGCCATACAAACACCAAGAACTTTTCTCATTTCACCACTTGGAAGTCTTACGATAACATATTTGCCTTCTCTACCCATAACTTGAGCATATCCACCAGCACTTCTTGCTAATTGTCCACCTTTACCAGGTTTTAACTCAATATTATGTACGTTTGTACCAACTGGGATATTGATAAGTTGCATTGCATTACCTGGCTTGATATCAAGTCCACTTTGTGCAGCAGCAATAGTATCACCAACTTTTAAGCCTTTTGGTTGTAAAACATATCTTTTATCACCATCAGCATAACTTACTAAACAAATTCTACAGTTTCTATATGGATCATATTCTACTGTTGAAACAGTTCCTGGAACATCTAATTTATTTCTTTTGAAATCTATAATTCTATATAGTTTTTTAGCACCAGCTTCTTTATGTCTGCTTGTAATTCTACCATAACTATTTCTACCAGCGTGTGAGTTTAATCTTACTAACAAAGATCTTACAGTTGGTTTTGAAGTAATATCTTTTGATTCAACTACACTCATAAATCTTCTAGCAGGTGTAATAGGTCTAAATCTTTTTATTGACATCTTTTACCCCTTATGCAGATAGGTTCGCGATTGCCGCGCCCTCAGGAAGTGTAACATAGAACTTTTTGAAATCTGCTCTTTTACCAACTCTTCCTCTAAATCTTTTTACTTTACCTTCTTGTCTTAATGAGTTAATTTTTGATGGAGTTACACCAAAATACTCTTTAAAGACTTCCTTTAAACCGTTTTTTGTCATTTTAGGTGATGTTTGTACTACAATAACACCATTTTCTTGAAGCTCTATAGTTTTTTCTGTATAGAGGATTGATTTGATATCTGTAATATCTGCCATATTATTTCTCCCCCGTTAAACTATTAAACACTGATTGTTCCATCAATACAGAATGAAATACTGATAATAAATAAGCGTTTAATTCTGATTTTTCTACGATATAGCAATTTGGAATGTTTCTAAATGCTAAATATGTTTTTTCATCTAAAAGATCAACAACTGCTAAAGTACTTCTTTGATTAAGTTTATTTACTACAGCTATAGCATCTTTTGTTTTACCTGATTCTATAGTGATATTATCAACTAAAAACAAACTACCTTTTTGAGCTTGTGCATTTAACGCAAATTTTAAAGCTAAAGCTTTTTGTTTTTTATTTACTTTTTGCTCATAGTTTCTTTGTGTTGGTCCAAATATAACACCACCACCTACGAATAATGGAGATCTCATAGAACCCCATCTAGCACCACCGCTACCTTTTTGAGCTTTTGGTTTTTTACCACCACCACTTACTTCAGATCTATTTTTTACTCTTGCAGTATTTGCTCTAAGTGATGCAAGATATGATTTTACATATAGATATAAGTTGTGTGAATTTATAGAATCATAACTAGCTGGAAGATCTACATTTCCACTTGTTTCGAATTTATCATTTAATAATACTGCTTTACTCATTTAGCAATCCTTACTTTTCCTAATGCACCATTTGGACCAGAAACTGAACCTTTTAGTACCAATATACCACTTGCTACATCAAAAGATACTATTTCGTTTGAAACTGTTACATTTTCAAAACCATATCTTCCAGCCATTTTTTTACCTGGTTGAACTCTTCCTGGGAACTCACAGTTACCAATAGAACCTACTCTTCTATGAAATCTAGAACCATGTGATTTTGGACCACCTTGGAAATTCCATCTTTTCATAACACCAGAGAAACCTCTACCTTTTGTTCTAAATGTTGCTTTTACTTTCGCACCTTCTGCTAAAGCTGAAGTATCTACATCACCAACTTCTGTGTTTGATGTTTTAAGTGTAGCAAATCTATTGAACTCTTTACTTAGGCTATATTTTTTTTGTTGCCCTTGTACAGGTTTGTTTGTTTTTTTACCATTGCTATATGCAACTAAAGCTTTACCATTTTCTAAAACTTCACATACTTTAGAATCAACGATTTTCAAAAGTGTAACTGGAACACTTGGAACAGATACAGTTCTGCTCATTCCGATTTTTTCAAATATGAATTCCATCTATTACCCCTTATTATGCTTGACCCATTGATCTAACTTCTACATCAACTTCAGGAGCAAGATCAAGTTTCATCAACGAATCTACAGTATCAGGTGTAGCTGAAACGATATCAATCATTCTTGAGTGAACTCTTATCTCAAACTGCTCTCTACTGTCTTTATTAACATGTGGAGATCTAAGAACTGTATATCTTCTTATTTTTGTTGGCAAAGGAATAGGTCCTACCAACTCTGCACCTGTTCTTTTTACAGCTTCTACTATAGAAGCAACTGAACGATCTAAAACTCTATGATCGTAAGCCTTTAATTTCAATCTAATTTTTTCCATTTTTACCTCTTTAAAGAACTCATCAAGATTACTATATTTTAAATCAAAAATAGTACTTGATACAAAATATGGACGCGGATTATAGCTAATTTTTCTCAAAAAGTCAATAGATTAGGGATATTTACAGATAAATATATAAATTTATTTCCTTTCAAAAAGGAAATAAAGCTCTTTTTTTAATCAAGTCCTATAGTATAATTTTGTTCTACTAAACCTGCTTCTTTTAGAAAAATACTTGGAATATAGTCTTGTTTTTTGATTTTATCATATTTTGCATAACTTAAATAGAGTATATTTTTTGCCCTAGTAACTGCTACATAAAATAGACGTCTCTCCTCTTCTAGTGAACCACTTTTACTCATAAGTTTTCTATTTGGAAATCTCCCATCAGCTAAATCTATAACATAAACCTCATCAAATTCTAGTCCTTTACTAGCATGAACACTTAAAAGATTTACACCATCTCCTTGACTTAGCTCATTGCCACCTAAAACCATAGAGTTTATAAAACGATCTAAACTATTATGTCCTAATGCTAGGTTTTTTAGTAGTATAATTTTTCTATCTATTCTTTGTTTAGCTTCACTTTGCATAGACTCTTCTACTCTTCCATCTTTTAAGGTAGCTCTTTTTTTAGACAACTCCTCTTTTATAGAGACGAATAACTCACTTTTTAAAATATGTTCAACCATAGAGCTTGGAAGTTTTACTCTTTTTAGCTCTTTTATTAGTTTAAATAAATGATATAAAAAAAGTGCACTATCTTGATTTAATCTTGGATGTTTTAGTATAGGATTAGATAAAAACTGCTCCGGAAATCCCAAATCTTTAAACCTACTTACACTACCTAGTTCAAAAAAATCATCAAAAAGCCCCAATTGAATATTTTTAACCTGTGTAGTATCAAATGGATTTTTAATCTCATAGTTTGGATTTAAAAGCCCCTCAAAGGCATTGTTATCTCCAAGTTTAAGGAGTGCTTCAAAAATCTCTTTTGATATAGCTTTACCCAAACCTTTTGCATTTTCCAAAATATGTATAAAAGCCATCATATCATTTGGATTTAGTTGCAAAAACATTAGATCTAACACTATTTTTACCTCTTTTGCATCAAAAAAGCTTCTTCCACCCTTTCTTTTTGAAGGTATTGCATACTCTCTTAAGATAGCTTCTATCCCATCTGCTGTTGAGTTATTTCTATATATGATTGCTATTTCATTTAAAGATGTTGATGTTTGTTTGATATTTTGAGCTATATATTCATATTGTCCAAAAAGCTCTTCAAAAGCCAAAAGTTTTGGGGCTTGATAGTTTTGTACTCTTACAACCTCTAAAGACTTTTCATATATCCTAGGATTATTTTGTATAACCTTATTTGCAAGATCCAAAATAGGCTTTGTAGATCTATAATTTTTCTTCAAAGCAAAAACTTGTGCCTCTTTATAGTTTTGAGTAAAGTTACTAATTATAGAGATACCTGCTCCATTAAAGGCATAAATAGATTGATCATAATCTCCAACACAAAAAAGTGACTTAGCTCTAAAGGCATCTAACAATCTTCCCTGAAGTGGATTTGTATCTTGATACTCATCTACTAAAATCTCTTCAAAATCAAATAACTCTCCTCTATTTTCACTTTTTAGTACTTTTAATAAAAATGTTAATAAATCATCAAAACTAACATAACCATACTGTTTTTTTAGTTCATCAAACTCCATAACTACATCTTCATATATCAACGAATATATCTCATGTTCACTATTTTTTGCAACAATCCACTCTTGAAAACTTTGATTATGGTTACTATTTAGATAAAGTGAATAGATATCATA
>JAAYJJ010000213.1 GCA_012522985.1 Aliarcobacter butzleri | reverse complement strand
TTATATATATTATTATCTTTTAAAAATACAAAACCTTTTGTTTGTAAAGAGAGCTTTAAAATCTCCAATAATTCTTCTCCACTTATATCATCATTGATAGCAAACTCTAGATTATACTTTGGTATATCTACCATAATAATATTTGTATTTGTAAGTTTGGATACAATATTTATAAAGTCTTTAATCTCCAACTCTTTTGCTTGTAGGTTAAAATTTATGGCATTTAAGCTTTGTGAAAAGATAAAAACCAATAAAATTATCCTTAAAAATATAAAAAATCTCATCTATTAAATCTCCTTTTATTTATGATAGTAAAGAAACCTCTTTTTTAAACTCTAAGCCACGATGTTTATATGAGCTAAATTGATCTAGACAAGCTGCGGCTGGAGAGAGTATGGCTATAGATTTTTGTGTATGCTCTTTATCTGTAGATTTTACAGCAATATCAAGATTATAGCAAGGTTTAATCTCTATATTATACTTATTTGACAACTCTACAAGTTTATCTGTATTGGATCCTATGGCAAAGATTTTTAAATTGTAGTTTTTAAGTTCCTCAAATAAAGGAGTCATATCAGCTCCTTTGTCATCTCCACCTAGGATTAAAAATACTCTTTTATCTTTAAAGTTTCTTATAGCCCAGATAGTAGCATCTATATTTGTAGCTTTACTATCATCTATCCAAAGCCTTTTTTGATTATCATAAAACTCTTCAAGCTTATGTAAATCTATCTTAAAAGAGTTAATAAGATCATAATCAACTCTATCAAAGAGTATTTTTGTAGAAGCTAGTGCCATAAGAGCATCAAGTTTAAATGGCTCTTTAAAGTGTAGTTTTTCTAGATCAATTCCTAGTTTGAGAGCTAATTCAAAAGAGTTTTCATATGTAATAAGATATCCATTTGTTGGATAGTTTTCATACTTTTTAGGTACTATTGCCACCTCTCCTTCATCTAAAAAATCAAGTGGTTTTAGTTTGGCTTTTTCATATTCATCAAATCCTCCATGCCATGAAGTATGATCATCACTTATAGGCAAAAGTAGATATATATTTGGTTTTGCTTGATTTGTATAATGTAAAGTAAAAGATGATGTTTCAAGTATCCAAATAGGAGCTTTATTATCTAGCTTTGCTAGAGGTGTACCTATATTGCCTCCAGCAACCCCGCCATATGAGCAAAGTAAAAGTTCACACATTTGTGTAGTAGTGGTTTTACCATTGGTTCCACTTATCCATATGGAAAACTGCTCTTTTTTCAGTAAAAAGTCATACTCACTTACTAGTTTTTTGCTTTTTTATACTAAAGTATGTGATGGTGGAATCCCTGGGCTTACTATGGTAAGCTCATCACTCAAAGCATCAAAACTATCTATATTTGTATCATCGTAAACTTTAACTTCTGGGTATTTTTCTATTATAGCTGTTGCTGTTATGCCTTTTCCCAATATTCTCATTATCTTACTTTCAATGTTAATAGAGCTAAAAGATTGGTCATAAAAGCTATAATCCAAAATCTAACTATTATTTTATTTTCTTTCCAACCAAGTTGCTCAAAGTGATGATGTATAGGAGCCATTAAAAATACCCTTTTTTGTCTAAGTTTATAACTTCCAACTTGTAATATAACAGATATAGTCTCCATTACAAAAACAAATCCAACCAAAAGCTATAATAACTCATTTTTGGAAACTATTGCACAATACCCCATAAATCCACCTATTGATAAGCTTCCTGTATCTCCCATAAAAACTTCAGCAGGATGAGAGTTATACCATAAAATAGCTATTATAGAGCCTACTAAAGCAGATACTATAATAGTTAGCTCACCACTGTTTTTGATACTTGGCATAAGTAGATATTGACTAAAAACTATATGTCCAGCTACATATACC
>JAAYJJ010000034.1 GCA_012522985.1 Aliarcobacter butzleri | reverse complement strand
GTTTTTATTAAAACATGGTTCTATTGATTTAATCGTTGATAGAAATGAGATGAAAAAAACTCTATCAGATCTACTAAAGATTATGTTAGATCAAAAAGTTGCATGAGAATCTATGCTTTATGTGACTATGAAACTCTAATAAAGAAAAATATCTCTTTATTAGAGTACATAAAAATCTTAAATAAATATAATATTACATTACTTCAATATAGAGATAAAATCAGCTCTATAGAGCAGATAAAACAAAATCTTATCTTTTTAAAACAACACTTAAATATTCCTATTATTATAAATGACAATCTAAATCTTGTAGAGTTTTGCGATGGTTTACATGTAGGGCAAGAAGATCTATATAAGATAAATATAGATCAACAATTAGCTGTTAAACTATTAAGAAAAAAAATAGGCAATAAGATATTGGGACTTTCTACACACAATGAAATAGAGATTTTAAAAGCCAATGAATTGGATCTTGATTATATAGGTTTAGGTGCTTATAGAGATACTTCAACAAAAGATGTTTCCACAGTTTTAGGAGAAAAAATCTCATATTTAGCCAAAATCTCCAAGCATAAAGTTGCAGCTATTGGTGGAATAAAGCTTGATGATAATATAGAAAATATCTACTATTATGTTATTGGAAGTGGATTATTATGAAGATAAATATATACTCAATACAAAAAAAATCAAATGATTCATATGATAAGATTATTGTAGATTTTATTAAGATGTCAAAAAAATTTGCTATTGTTGAGGATATAAGAGTTTTTAATAATCAAATAGCAAAAGCACAAAGCAGTGACAATGAACAAGAGGCTAAACATAGCTATACTTTGGCATATGAGCCATATTTGAAAAATGGATTTAATATAGCTTTAGATGTCAAAGGAAAACAGTTAGATAGTTTTTTGTTGGCACAAACTCTAACCACACAAGCAAACTTTAATTTTTTTATTGGGGGAGCTTATGGTTTTAGTAAAGAGTTTTTACAAAAGTGTGATTTAACTATAAGCTTAAGTAATCTCACATTTGCCCATAAAATAGCTCATATAGTACTATTTGAGCAGATATTTAGAGCCTTATCTATCAATCACAATCACCCTTATCATAAAAATTAAAGTCCCTTATCATTTTATCTAACTTTTAGTATTTTTTAAATATAATATTTAAATTTTTAAAGAAGGGAAACGTTGTGCCAAATAAAAAACAAATTGATGAAATGAAAAATATATTGTTAGAAAGAAAGGCTCAAATAGAAACTAATATTCAAGATAGCAAACATAACATCACTTTACTTAAAAGCCAAGAGGTAAATGATGATTTTGATTATGCAGAAGTTAGTAGCGATAGTTATACAGAGGGGCTTATTATCAATCAGCAATTATCTGAACTTTCAGAGATAGATGCAGCGCTAAATAGGATAAAAAACGGAACGTATGGTATTTGTGAAATGTGTGATGATGTGATCTCTTTAGGAAGATTAAAGGCTAAACCTTTTGCAAAATATTGTATAGTTTGTAGAGAGCTAGTTGAAAAAAATAACAAAGAACTAGCAAAGGCAAAATAAAGGAGTAGATAATGGGTTTGAAAAAGTATGTATTTTTTTCATTGGTACTAATATTAATAGTATTGGGATTTGTATTTAGTTTAAATGCAAATGATTATAGGTTGGAGTTGTTTGGTTATGCTTTAGTATTACCAGTTGCTCTATGGGTAGCTTTGCCTGTTGTAGTACTTTTTGTATTATCGTTTTTACATATGATATTTTATGGTACAAAAAACTATTTTGAGAAAAATGCTCTAAAAAAAGATTTAGAGAAAATGTTTGATCTTATTAGTACAAGATTATCAAGCTTAGAGTTTTATTACTCTTTTAAAACAAAAGAGGCAAAAGAGGTTTCAAATATCTTAAATCAGATAAATATGCAACCATTAAATGCTGATTTTACAACAAATGACAAAGAGATACAAGAACTAGTTGCAAAAATAATCAAAATAAATAGTGGGGAGTATGTTCCTACAAAAGATTTAAAACTATCAAACTCAAACCCATTGATGAAAAAAAATCTATTTAATAAACTAAAAGTTGATGATGATTTTTGTGTAGAAGTTTTGAAAAAGAGTTCAAATTACTCTGAAGAGTTGGTTTATAATGCAAGTAAAAAGCTTATTATAAATAAACCAATTACAACTATAAGAAAAAATCTTGATTTAATCAAGCTTGATAAGTTTTTAGCTTTTGAATTATTTAAAAAAGATTCTATTAAAAAAGAGAGTTTTTCTTTAACAAAAGATGAAATCAATAAAATAGTGTCAAATCTATCTTTAGCAAAAGTAGATTTTATAGAACTTGCAAAACTTTATAAAAATACATATACTCCAGATGAGATTATTAAATTTTTTGAAGAGTTAAGTTCAAAATATGATGAAGCAACAAGTGCTTATTTATATGTTTTATTTGAATTTGAAATGATAGATTCAGCTAGAGAGATATTGGTAAATACAGCAAACGATGAGTATATTCCATTTAAAGCTATAATTGACCTTAAAAATAGTGGTAAACATTATAGATTAGATAATCTTTGTTTTAACTAAAAAGTAGAGATTTATTATGCAAGAAGAAGCTAAAGGTAAAATAGATTTTAAAGAGCCTTTGATGGTTCTAGCTCCTCTTGCTGGTTTTACAGATTTGCCATTTAGAACGGTTGTCAAAGAGTTTGGAGTAGATCTTACTATAAGTGAGATGATTAGTTCAAATGCCTTAGTTTATAACTCTAAAAAAACATTGAAGATGATAGAAAAGTCTCCAAAAGAGACTCCATATATAGTTCAAATAGCAGGAAACTCAAAAGATATTATAAAAGAAGCTGTTGAGATTTTAAATGATATAGATGGCATAGATGGTATAGATCTTAACTGTGGATGTCCTGCTCCAAAGGTATTTAACCATGGAAGTGGATCAAATCTCTTAGGAGATCTACATAAGTTAGAAGAGATTTTATCTACTATTAAGCAATACTCTAAAAAAAGCTATACTACAGCAAAGATAAGAATAGGTGTCAATGAAAAGATACCAGTTGATATAGCCAAAGCAGTTGAGTGTAGCGGAGCTGATATTGTATGGGTTCATGGAAGAACTAGAAAAGGTGCATATAAAGAGAGTGTTGATTATGATGCTATCAAAGCTATAAAAAGTAGTATTAATATACCTGTTATTGCAAATGGTGATATAACCGATTATGAGAAGGCAAAATGGGTATTAGAACATACCAATGCTGATGGTGTTATGATAGGAAGAGGTGCTATAGGAAAACCTTGGATTTTTCATCAAATAAAAAACAAGATGACTTTTATTGATGACAAAACAAAAAAAGAGGTTATTTTAAGGCATTTTGATAATATGGTTGAGTTTTATGGTGATTATGGGGTAGTGATTTTTAGAAAACATCTACATGATTACTCTAGAGGATATAAAGATGCCTCTACTTTTAGGAATAAAATCAATACTATTGTGGATCCAAAAGAGTTTAGAGCTGAGATTGTTGATTTTTTTAGATAGTATAAATATAAATTGAGGTAAATATAGTATGCAAGAAAAATATTATGAATTAACTATTGTTCCAAGTAGTTATTATGAGTTATTTATTGATTTGATTTTTTCACTTAGTGATGAAGCAGTAGAAGAGATTGATAATAAAATCATAATAAGAACCACAAACAATCCTCAAAACCTAATAGATGGAATTGAGACATTTACACAAGAACTCTCACTAGCATTTGGTGAGGATATAATCTGTGAAATAAGTTTAGAAGAGAAACAAAATGAAGATTGGATAGCAAAATATAAAAACAGTATTACACCAGTAAGTGCAGGTGAGTTTTATATCTATCCTAGTTGGGAAGAGTCAAAAGATGGTATGATTAATATCAAGCTAGATCCAGCACTTGCTTTTGGTAGTGGACATCATGAAACAACAAGTAGTTGTTTAGAAGCTATATCAAAATATGTAAAAGCAAATGAAAAGCTTTTAGATGTAGGAACAGGTAGCGGGATATTGTCAATAGCAGCATCAAAAAAAGGGGCTATTTGTGATATTTGTGATACAGATGAGCAATCCATAGAGAACTCTTTAAAAAACTTTGAATTAAATAGTGTAAAGGTAAATAGAGCATGGGTTGGTAGTATATCTGAAGCTAAAGAGAGTTATGATATAGTTGTTGCAAATATTGTAGCTGATGTTTTGCTTATGATATCAAGTGATTTGAAAAAAAGCTTAAAAGATAATTCAATATTGGTATTATCAGGTATTTTAGATAAATATAGTGATAAAGTTATGTCAAAGTTTGGTGATTTAACATTACTTGAAACTATAAGTAAAAATGAGTGGATTACAATGGTGTATAAAAAGGAGAAGATTTAATAATATGAAGCAAAATTTTAATAAAAATAGTCAAAATAATAACCAGCAACCAAATAAAAATAATAATTTTTTTAATAACAATCCTTTGCTTGTTTTTGTATTGTTTAGTGTTGTAACTATCTTTTTATTTAAAACATTTTTTACAGAAGATAGTAATAATGCTCATATGAATCAATATGCCCAAACAAAGCAAAAACAAGCTTCATACTCTAATATAAAAGAGTATATAAAATCTGGTCAAATTGAGTATGTAAGTATAGGAAATACAAATATAAAAGCAGTAACTAAGCCTATGGGTGGAATGCAAACTACATATACAGCTAGAAGGATAGTTCCTGATGAGACACTAATACCTCTTTTGGAAGAAAAAGGCGTTAGTTATACAGGTGTAAGTGAAGAAAACTTACTTGCTGATATGCTTTTTGGATGGGTGTTGCCTATATTTATTTTCTTTGGTATTTGGATGTTTTTAGCTTCAAGAATGCAAAAAAACCTAGGCGGTGGTGGAATCCTTGGTATGGGTAAATCCAATAAACTAATAGATACCGAAAAACCAAATGTTAAGTTTGATGATATGGCTGGAAACAAAGAGGCAAAAGAGGAAGTTAGAGAGATAGTTGAGTTTTTAAAATCTCCTGATAGATATATCAAGCTTGGTGCTCAAATACCAAAAGGTGTTCTTTTAGTAGGACCTCCAGGAACGGGTAAGACACTTTTGGCAAAAGCAGTTGCAGGGGAGGCTGATGTTCACTTTTTATCTGTTACAGGATCAAGTTTTATAGAGATGTTTGTTGGTGTTGGTGCTAGTAGAGTAAGAGATCTTTTTGAACAAGCAAAAAAGGTAGCTCCAGCTATTATTTTTATAGATGAGATAGATGCTATTGGTAAAAGTAGAGCAAATGCTGGTATGATGGGTGGCAATGATGAAAGAGAGCAAACTTTAAATCAACTTTTAGCAGAAATGGATGGATTTTCCACTGAAGCAGCTCCAGTAATAGTTCTTGCTGCTACAAATAGACCAGAAGTATTAGATCCTGCACTACTTAGACCTGGTAGATTTGATAGACAAGTTTTGGTTGATAAACCAGATTTTGAAGGAAGAGTTGAGATCTTAAAAGTACATATCAAAGATGTAAAACTAGCTAAAAATGTAGATTTAGAAGAGGTTGCTAGGATGACAGCAGGTTTAGCTGGGGCAGATCTTAAAAATATAGTAAACGAAGCTGCACTTCTTGCTGGACGTAATAATAAAAATGAAGTTGAATCAAGCGATTTCAAAGAAGCAGTAGAAAGACAAATAGCAGGATTAGAGAAAAAAAGTAGAAGAATATCTCCAAAAGAGAGAAAAATAGTAGCATATCATGAAAGTGGACATGCACTTATTGCTGAAGTTACAAAAGGAGCAAAGAAAGTTAATAAAGTCTCTATAGTTCCAAGAGGTTTAGCGGCTTTAGGGTATACTTTAAATACTCCAGAAGAAAATAAGTATCTAATGCAACGACATGAACTAATAGCTGAAGTTGATGTACTTCTTGGTGGAAGGGCAGCAGAAGATGTATTTATTGGTGAGATTAGTACAGGTGCAGGAAATGACCTTGAACGTGCTACAGATATACTAAAATCTATGGCAAGTATATATGGAATGAGTGATTTTGCTGGGCTTATGGTACTAGAAAAAAGACAAAGTAGCTTTTTAGGTGGTGGAAGATCATCTAAAGATTATAGTGACAATATGGCACATAAGCTTGATGAGTTTATAAAAAACACTCTAAATGAGAGATATAACCATGTAAAAGATATATTGGTTGCAAACAAAGATGCAATAGAGCAAATGACATCAGAGTTATTAGAAACTGAGGTTATTACAGGGCAAAGAGTAAGAGAGATTATTAAAGAAAATGGTGGTGAAGTCTTTGAAGATGAAGATTTACACACTGAGGCTTTAAATAAAAGTGAATAAATAAAGGAGTAAAGATGTCAAATACATGTATAATAGCAAAAGAGGGATTTAAACCATTAGCGATTGTTTTTGTAATATTTTTTATATTAAAATTTATTTTCTCATTTGAGATACTTGGGAATTTGACATTTTTACTACTACTTTTTATGATTTATCTCTTTCTAAATCCAGAAAGAGAGGTTGTAGCACAAGAAGAGGAGATACTCTCTCCTATTGATGGTAAAATAGTTGCTTTAGATAACAAAGATGGAAAAAATTATATATATTTAGATGTATCACTCTTGGATAGACATATTTTAAGAGTTCCAGATGATAAAAGTATGAAAATAGAGCGAAGGAGTTATGGGATCAATCTAAACCCAAATACCAAAAAAGGAAAACTCCTTAACTCACAAGTTATAGTTGATTTTGAAACACTCAAACTCCACTTGTTAAGTGGAGTGTGTAAGTTTGATATAATTGTCAATATGCTTGATAAGATCCAAAAAGGTAAAAGATTTGGATTTTTTTTACAAGGTGTTGCTACAATAGAGATAGATGAAGATATAAAGTTAGATGTTAAAATAGGTGATAAACTTAAAGCAGGAATAAGTATTATCGGGATAAAAAATAGTTGA
Source organism: Aliarcobacter butzleri (assembly GCA_012522985.1). Taxonomy (GTDB): domain Bacteria; phylum Campylobacterota; class Campylobacteria; order Campylobacterales; family Arcobacteraceae; genus UBA6211. Next base: position 12,585 of record JAAYJJ010000034.1, on the reverse strand, counting down.
TAAATTGGAGACAATTATGAAAGTTGATAATGAAAAGATTTTAATATTTGATACAACATTGAGAGATGGGGAGCAGTCCCCTGGGGCTTCTATGAATACAGAAGAAAAAATAAGAATAGCTATACAGTTACAAAAGTTGGGAGTTGATATTATAGAAGCTGGATTTGCAGCAGCTAGTCCAGGGGATTTTGATGCTATAAGTCAAATAGCGGCTTCACTAGATAAAAGTATAGTATGTTCTTTAGCAAGAGCTACACAAAATGATATCAAACAAGCTGGACTAGCTATAGCTAAAGCAAAACATAGAAGAATACATACGTTTATAGCAACTAGCCCAATTCATATGGAGTATAAGTTAAAAATGACTCCAGACCAAGTAATAAAAAAAGCAATTGAAGCAGTTGAATATGCAAAAACTTTTGTTGATGATGTTGAGTTTAGTTTAGAAGATGCAGGAAGAAGTGAAGTGCCTTTTATGAAAGAGGTAATTGATGCAGTTATTGGTGCAGGAGCTAGAACTATAAACTTGCCAGATACTGTAGGGTATAGATTTCCAGATGAGATCAAAGCTATGGTAAGTGAACTATATAAATATATAAATGGTAGAGCTGTTATCTCTTTGCATAATCACAATGACTTAGGTTTGGCTGTAGCAAATACTTTAGCTGGAATTCAAGCAGGAGCTAGACAAGTAGAGTGTACAGTCAATGGTTTGGGTGAAAGAGCTGGTAATGCAGCTATGGAAGAGATAGTTATGGCTATCAAAACTAGAAAAGATCTATTTGGTGGTTTGGATACAAATATTAACACAAAAGAGATCTACCAAACAAGTAGATTAGTAGCTACTATTACAGGCATTGAGCCTCAACCAAACAAAGCAATAGTAGGTAAAAATGCTTTTGCACATGAAAGTGGTATTCATCAAGATGGTGTTTTAAAACACCAAGAGACATATGAGATTATGAAGCCTAGTGATATAGGACTTGATAAAAACAACTCTATTGTTTTAGGTAAACACTCAGGTCGTGCTGCATTTAAAGATAAGTTGGTACAGTTAGGTTTTGATGATTTAAGTGAAGATGATTTTCAATCAGCTTTTGAAAAATTTAAAGTCTTTGCAGATAAGAAAAAAGAGATTACAGATGATGATATCTCTATTTTAATAACAGATGAAGCTTTAAATAAAAACAAAGTTTATGAGTTGGTCTCTTTACAAATCGCTGATTGTAGTGATGGTATGGCAACAGCAGCTGTATCTATAAAATATAAAGATGAGATATTAAAAGATGCTGCTATTGGCGATGGTACTATAGATGCTATATTTAAAACTATAGATAGAATCACTGGATATAAAGGTGAATTAAATGATTATAGTGTAAAAGCTGTAAGTGAAGGCAAAGATGCTTTAGCTAAGGTTGTTTGTAAAGTAACATTTAACTCAGACAATCCTCCTATGATAGGGCATGGTTTAAGTTTAGATACTATGCTTGCTAGTGGTAGGGCATATTTGGGTGCATTAAATAGTTATTTATCTATGAAAGATAATTTAAGAAAAAAAAGCTCACCACATCAAGTATAAGCTATCAAATAGAGATTAGCGATTATATTTAACAATATTTAATTTGGTATTAAGCTTATTTTAAATATAATCGCAAACTAATTTATGTTAAAAAGGGACTTTTATGAAAAGAACATATCAACCGCATAACACTCCAAAAAAGAGAACACACGGTTTTAGAGCTAGAATGGCTACAAAAAACGGTAGAGCAGTACTAGCAAGAAGAAGAGCAAAAGGTAGAAAAAGATTAGCTGTTTAAGTTCTAACTATAGAATAAAAACTACAAAAGAGTTTGAAAAAGTTTATAAAACTTCCAAAAAATGGCATACTAACTCTTTTATACTATTTTTCCAAGAAGATAGTGTATTAAAAAATGGCTTTGTTGCTTCAAAAAAAGTAGGTAATGCAGTAAAAAGAAATAGTGCTAAAAGGAGACTTAAGGCTCTATTTTTAGAGTATTGTGATACCATAAAGATAGGTAAGTATATTTTAGTTGCCAAAGATACAATTACGCAAAAAGAGTACTTAGAACTTAAAAAGGATTTTCTTTTTGCTTTTAGGAAGATGAAGCTACTAGATGAATAGAATTTTTGCTTATTTTATAAGATTTTATCAAAAATATCTATCAATATTCTCACATGGAAGCTGTAGGTTTTATCCTACATGCTCACAATACTCACAAATTCACTTTGAAAACAATTCATTTTTTAAGGCAAGTTATCATACAATTACAAGGATTTTAAGATGCAACCAACTCTTTAGTGGTGGCTTTGATCATCCAGAGGTTTTGCTTGATTTAAAAAAAATAAAAATTTCATACAAAAAAGTTTCTATTAAGTATTGGTATATTCCAAACGGTAATGGGAGATTTTTTGTAATTAAAAATTGGGAAAGAAATAGATGAATAAAACGAACAATACACCTTCAAATCAAAAAAGAATTCTTTTTGCCACGCTGTTGGCTTTTGCTTTTTTTATAGCATATGATCTTTTGTATATTAAACCAAAACAAAATGAACTTGCTCTACAAACACAAGCAGAACAAACTGTAAGTGTTAGCACAAAAAGTGAACAAACAACACAAAACCAAGCTCCACAAAGCAATAACAACTCAGTCTCATCAAATGCTGCTCCTATGCAAAATCAAGAAATAGTTTCAACAATAACTACTAAAAACAATATTATTGAAATAGACTCTTTGGGAAGAATAGCTCAAATTACACTTACAGGTGAGCAGTATATCAATGATAGTGGTAAACATTTACAACTTTTTAATACAAATTTGTTAAAGGCTTTAGAGGTTAGATTTAGTGATAAAGATATAAACAATGAAGCATTTTCAACAAAAGTTATAGTTAATCAAAGCCAAATAGATGCTTCATCAAGTGAGCAAAGATTACTTATAACTCAAGAGTTATCTCAAACAACATTGACAAAAGAGTTATTAATCAAACCAGATGGGACTTTTTCAATCAATGTTAATTCAACAAATAATAAAGAGTTTTTTATAACTACTGGATTTAGACCAGATATTATTGCTGATATGTATGCTGATCATGGGGTGTTATTAAAAAACAATGATAATACACTAACTATTATAGAAGATGGGGATTTAGCAAATAGTTCTAACTTTGTTGGAGTAAAGATTGCTTCAGCTTTTGATAGATATTATGCAACAGTACTATATAATCTCGATACTAGTATGGCTGTATCTTTGATGCCTGATAAAGAGAATAATCCTCAGATTTTTATAAATGCTGGTGATGGTATCTCTTTAAATGCATATATGGGGCCAAAAGATTATAAAATGTTAAAATCACTTAGTCCAGAGCTAACTGATGTAATAGAGTATGGTTTTTTTACTTTTATAGCTAAACCAATGTTTGCAATGCTTAATTATATCTACTCTTTAGTAGGGCATTGGGGTTGGACTATTATTATAACTACAATACTAATCAAACTTGTTCTATATCCTTTGGCACATAAAGGGATGGTTTCTATGATGAGGCTAAAAGATTTAGCACCAAAAATCAAAGAGATACAAGAAAAATACAAAGGTGATCCACAAAAAGCATCTATGCATATGATGGAGTTATACAAAAAACATGGTGCAAATCCAATGGGTGGATGTTTGCCTATTATCTTACAAATCCCAGTATTTTTTGCTATATATAGGGTTTTAACTAATGCTATAGAGCTAAAAGGAGCTGGATTTTTATGGGTAAATGATCTTTCTTTAATGGATCCATTTTTTATATTACCTATTTTAATGGGTGCAACTATGTATTTACAACAAAAAATTACACCAAATACTATTCAAGATGAGACACAAAGAAAGATATTTCAATACTTACCAGTGATTTTTACATTTTTCTTTTTATGGTTTCCAGCAGGACTTACACTATATTGGTTTGTAAATAACTTATTTACTGTAACACATCAATATTTTTTAAATAAAGCTTATGATAAGGCAAGAGAGCAAAGAAAGGCAAGTTAATGAAAAAGTTTGAAGCTAAAACGTTAGAACTTTGCTATGAGATGGCATCAGAAAAGATGCAAACTTCTATTACAAATCTTGAAATAGAGATAGTCCAACACCCTAAAAAAGGATTTTTAGGTTTTGGGACTAAAAATGCTATTATAGTTGCTAGAAAAAAAGAACAAAAAGCTCCTTTTACACATAAAAAAGAGCAAAAAATCAAGAAAAAAGAGATTGTTATAGAAGATGTTAGTAAAAAAATATCACAATCATCAAATGAACCAACTATAGAAGTAGTAGAAAAAAAACAAACAATCGATTTTACAAAAGATCCTACTATAGCTCCAACGGAGGAGATTTTTGGAAAATTTTATTCAAAACAAGATGAATATGAAGCTATAGATAAGATAAAAATTAAACATAATGTAGATGAAGCTATAGTTGAGATAGAACAAGAGGTAAATAAACTTTTTAAAGATATCTGTTTTGATATAGATACTATTGTTGTATCTAAATATGATGATGAAACTGTTTATATTGAGTTCAATGGAGCAGATTCTGCACTTTTAATAGGAAAAGAAGGATATAGATACAAAGCACTTTCATATATACTTTTTAACTGGATTCAAGAAAAATATGGACTTATGCTAAGACTTGAAGTAGCTGAGTTTCTAAAAAACCAAGAGTTAGCAATACATGCATATCTTGAGCCTTTGATAGAAAATATCAAAGAAAGCGGTTATGGAAAAACTAAATATCTTGATGGTATTTTGGTACATATTGCTCTTAAAAAACTAAGAGATGAATTTCCTGATAAATATGTAGCTATCAAAGTATCACCAAAAGGTGATAAATATATAATTGTCAATGAACCACGTAAATAACGATACAATAGTTGCCATTGCAACAGCCAATGGCATAGGCTCTATAAGTATTATAAGAATTAGTGGAGATAAAGCACTCAAATCTTTAGGCTTTTTGTGTGATATATCAAATATTACTCCACGAAAAGTATTTCTAAAAGATATCTACTCTTTAGACAAAAACATCATAGATCAAGCTATAGTTATATACTTTAAAGCTCCCTTTTCATTTACGGGTGAAGATATAGTAGAGATTCAATGCCACGGTGGAGTAGCAGTGAGTTCTATGATTATAGATGAACTACTAAAAACCTTTATACTTAGACCTGCTTTAGCTGGAGAGTTTAGTAAAAGAGCCTTTTTAAATGGCAAGATAGATCTCTCACAAGCAGAGGCTATATCTAAGCTTATAGAAAGCAAAAGTAGTGCTAGTGTGAAGATACTAGCTAGACAACTAAAAGGTGAACTAAAAGAGTTTGTTGAACAAATTAGAGAATCTTTACTCTATGCTCTTGCTTATAGTGAAGTGACTATTGATTATGCTGATGAAGATCTTCCACAAGATATATTTAATCAAATCTTATCTAAACTAAATAGTATCAAAACCCAGCTAGAGCTAACTTTAGAAAGTAGCAAAAGAAGAGAGGGACTTTTGGGTGGCTTTAAAGTAGCTATCATAGGTAAACCAAATGTAGGCAAAAGTTCACTACTCAATAAGCTACTTAACTATGATAGAGCCATAGTAAGCAATATAGCAGGAACTACAAGAGATACTATAGAAGAGTCTATAAAGATAGGCACTCATATCATCAAGCTAGTAGATACTGCAGGTATAAGAGATGCTAAGGATAGTATAGAACAAATAGGTATATTGAAGTCAAAAGAGGCTATAGATGAAGCTGATATTGTAATAGCACTATTTGATAATAGTACTACAATAGATGCTGAAGATATAAAGATCCTAAACCTAATCCAAAATTCTCACAAAGAGATAATCATAGCTTTAAATAAGTGTGATTTAGATAATAGTTTTGATACTAAAAGATTGGATAAATATATCCCAATAAGTACAAAAGAGGATATTTCACAACTTTTAAAAGAGCTTGAAAAGATACTTGATGAGAAAAATGTTGATTTTGATGAAATGATGCTTATATCCAAAAATCAAGTCTTAGCAGTAGAAAACACTCTAGCAAATATAAACCTTGCTTTTGAGCCACTTCAAGATGGTGTTTTGGAGCTTTTTAGCCATCATATCAATGAAGCTCTTGATTCTATCTCCACTATTACAAGAACATTTGACAACGATGAGATGTTAGATAAGATGTTTAGCTCCTTTTGCTTGGGTAAATAAGTGCTGTGTATAACCTATAATTTAGACTTTTATTGGAAGTGGGATTTCAATCCCACCAATTCCAATAAGTTTAAAAAATAGCTAAATAAAGTAGATTAAAGTTTTTCGCTATTTTTAGCTAGATAGTCAGCAACTCCAGCAGTATCAGCTTTCATACCCTCATCACCTTTGTTCCATCCAGCAGGGCAAACCTCACCATGTTCGTTTACAAAAAGCATAGTATCAACCATTCTTATCATTTCATCTATATTTCTACCAAGTGGAAGATCGTTGATAACTGCATGTCTTACAGTTCCATCAGCATCTATTAAAAAGCTTCCTCTAAGAGCAACAGCCTCATCAACTAATACATCATAGTCTCTAGCAATTTGTTTTGTTATATCTGCTACTAGTGGGTATTTTACTCTACCAATACCACCGTTTTCTACCGCAGTTTCTCTCCAAGCAAAGTGTGAATATTCACTATCAACTGAACAACCTATTACATTTATACCTCTAGCCAAAAACTCATCAGTTCTTTTTGAAAAAGCTATTATTTCAGATGGACATACAAAAGTAAAGTCAAGCGGATAAAAAAACAATACCGCCCCTTTTGGTCCTAAGTTTTGATAAAGGTTAAAATCCTCTACTATTGTTCCATCAGCCATTACCGCTTTAGCAGTAAAATCTGGTGCTTTTTTTGTTACTAACATTTTAGATCCTTATTATAATTTAAAGTTATGCAATTGTAACATAGATATTTTAAAAATCCCATAAAAGAATGATAAAATTTCTTAATTAAGAATAATTTGAATTATAGAAATCTAAATAAATATATCAAAATATTTAAATAGCATTTCTTACTTATACTTAATAAACTCTATTATATAATGTATCATCATTAAAAAGGATAAGCTATGACAAAACAATCATTTGAAGTAAACAACGTAAAATGTGGTGGATGTGCCAATACTCTTAAAAAAGGTCTAAAAAGTGAGTTTGGAGAAGTTGAAGTTGATTTAGAAAAATTCCCTAGAGTAATCACACTTCTTATAGATGATACAAAAATAGACACTCTAAAAAGCAAACTTAGATCTATGGGGTATCCTTTGGTAACAGATGAGTTATCAACTATAGAAAATATTCAAACAAAAGCCAAAAGTTTCGTCTCTTGTGCTATTGGAAAATTTGACAAATAGTGATATTTGTATAAAATCGTAACACTTTATTCAATGTAGATAGATAATAGTATTATTTAAAAGAGATATTATTTACTATTAGTTATTCTTTCAAAGTGTGAAGTTTATTTTAAAACTAGGTTCACTTGAAACAAATTCAAAAGTAAGGGGAAAATATGTCAAAAATGGAAGCTCCTGCTAATACACCTGTATGGGTAGATGAGAGCAGATGTAAAGCATGTGATGTGTGTGTATCAGTATGTCCAGCTGGTGTTCTAGCTATGAGACCAGCACCAACTTCTACACTTGGTGCGATGATTACTATTGTTGAACCACTTAGTTGTATAGGGTGCAATGATTGTGAACTGTCGTGTCCAGATTTTGCTATTTATGTAGCAGACAAATCAGAGTATAAATTTGCTAAATTATCAAATGAAGCAAAACAAAGAGCACAAGCAATAAAAGATAATAATTATAGAATTTTAAGTGCTTAAAAAGGAGTAAATAAATGGCAAGAGAAGTAATTTCAAGCGGTAATGAACTATCAGCATTAGCAGCAGTTGATGCTGGATGTAGATTTTTTGGTGGCTATCCTATTACTCCATCAAGTGAGATAATGCACGAGATATCTGACCTTTTACCAAAAGTAGGTGGTGCGGCTATCCAAATGGAAGATGAAATAGCAGGTATTGCTGCAGCTATTGGTGCAGCTATGAGTGGTGTAAGAAGTCTTACAGCTACATCAGGTCCAGGGGTATCTCTAAAAGCAGAAAATCTGGGACTTGCTCAAATGGCTGAAGTTCCACTAGTATTAGTAAATGTTATGAGAGGTGGTCCATCAACAGGTCTTCCTACAAGGGTATCACAAGGTGATGTTAGACAATCAAGAAACCCAAGTCATGGGGATTATAGATCTATTACACTATGTGCAGGTAACTTAGCAGAGTGTTATACTGAAGTAGTAAGAGCATTTAATCTAGCAGATAGATTTATGCAACCAGTTATAGTTTTGACTGATGAGACTATAGGACATATGCATGGTAAAGCAGTACTACCAGATTTAGAAGAAGTTCAAAATGGTATTGTTCCAAGAAAAGTATTTGATGGAAATCCAGCTGATTATAGACCTTATGGTGTTGAAGCAGACGAAGCAGCTGTGCTAAATCCTATGTTTAAAGGGTATAGATATCATTTTACAGGACTTCATCATGATGCAAAAGGTTTTCCTACTGAAGAGATAGAAACATGTAGAAAACTTATCCAAAGACTTGAAGATAAAGTTATGTATCATACAGATGAGCTTGAACTAAATGAAGAGTATATGCTAGATGATCTAACAGGAGCTGATGGTGAAGTACTAATCATAGCTTATGGTTCTGTTTCTCTAGCAGCAAAAGAGGCTATTAGACACTTAAGAGCTCAAGGTATCAAAGCAGGACTTTTTAGACCTATTACACTTTGGCCAAGCCCAGCAAAAAGAATCAAACACTATACAGATATGATCAAAAATGTATTATGTGTTGAGCTAAATATAAGACAATACACTGAAGAGATAGAAAGAGTTTCTGGAAGATTGGATCTTGAAGGTTTATATAAAGTAAACGGTAGAGCTATATCTCCACATGAGATTGTTACAAAAGTTAAGGAGGTATTTTAATATGGCTTTCAATTACGACAAATACTTAAGACTTGATAAGATGCCAACACTATGGTGTTGGGGATGTGGTGATGGAGTTATTCTAAAATCAGTTATTAGAGCAATTGATGCTTGTGGATGGAAACAAGATGATGTTTGTGTAGTCTCTGGTATAGGATGTTCGGGAAGATTTTCATCATATGTTGATTTTAATACAGTTCATACAACACATGGTAGAACAGTAGCATTTGCAACAGGTATTAAACTAGCAAACCCAGATAAACATGTTATTTGTGTTGCAGGTGATGGTGATGCTCTAGCTATTGGTGGAAATCATACTATTCATGGATGTAGAAGAAATATAGATATAAATCTTATTGTTATAAATAACTTTATCTATGGACTTACAAACTCTCAAACATCTCCAACAACACCTCAAGGGTTTTGGACTGTTTCACAAAAAGCTGGAAATATAGATCCAACATTTAATGCTTGTAACCTAGCTATTGCTTCAGGGGCAAGTTTTGTAGCAAGAGAGTCTATGTTAGATCCTAAAAAACTAGAAAGAGTTTTAATCAAAGGTTTTCAACATAAAGGCTTTAGTTTCTTTGATGTTTTCTCTAACTGTCATATTAACCTAGGTAGAAAAAACAAAATGGATAGTGCTATGAAAAACTTAGAGTGGATAGACTCTATAACTGTACCACTATCTAAATGGGAGAAAATGTCACCAGAAGAGCAACTAAATGTTTTCCCTACAGGTATTTTAAAACATGATGAAAATGCAAAAGAGTATTGTGAAATGTATGAAGAGGTCAAATCTGTTCAACAAGGTAAAAGAAAAGTAATCACTCAAGCTGATTTTGAGAAAAAGATATAAGGAGTAACACTATGGCAAGAACATTAATGAGATTTACAGGTGTTGGTGGACAAGGTGTACTTCTAGCAGGTGAGATTTTTGCAGCTGCAAAGATTACAACTGGTGGATATGGGCTTAAAACTGCTACATATACTTCTCAAGTAAGAGGTGGTCCAACGGTTGTTGATATTACTTTGGATGATGAAGAGATATTTTATCCTTATGCAAATGATGGGGAGATAGATTTTATGCTCTCTGTTGCACAAAAAAGCTATGATTTGTTTAAAAATGGTGTTTCAGAAGGTGGTACTATAATAGTAGAACCAAATCTAGTAAAGCCAACAGATGAAGATAGAAAAAAATGGGTAATTCATGAGATTCCTATTATTACTATAGCAAAGGAAGAAGTGGGTAATGTGATTACTCAATCAGTTGTTGCACTTGGTATTGCAAATAGATTTATGAATGCAATAGATAAAGAGGCTCTAAGAGCGGTAATGCTTTCAAAAGTACCTGCAAAAGTTCATGAACTAAATAATAAAGCATTTGATTTAGGATACAAATACGCTGAAGCAGCACTTGCTAACTAAAACTATCTGTTATAGGAGTTTTCTCCTAGCAGATAGTATTTTTATAAAATAGTTTTGATTTTTGGCAAATTTTAGGTATAATCTTACTTTTATTTTAAAATATAAATAATTAGAGGAAGAATATGACTAAAATAGATATCAATTCAAGAGAGTTTCAAGCTGAATTAGAAAACACAAAAATCTTTACAGATAAAGTTTGTGAGCAACATAATCTTGTTTATAATCCCGATATTGTAATAAACGAATCAATCCAGCAAGGACTTACTAGAAACAAGATGATGTATGGCAAAAGATTTTGTCCTTGCTTTATGGTAATAGGTAAAACCAAAGAAGAGCAAGAAAGTGCAGACAATAGAATCTGTCCATGTGAACCAGCACTTAAAAATGAGATTCCAAACAATGGTACATGTCATTGTACTATCTTTTGTACACCTGAATATATAGAAAAAATAACTCTAGAAAAAAGCACAAAAGTAGCTGCTCATACTCACTCAAGATGTCTAAAAGCATGTGAATGTGACCATATTTTAAATAAATCTGATATCAACAATGATGAACTTCAAGCACTTTTACAAGCTAGAAATGATGGTTTAATAGACTTTGTTTTACTTGATGTTAGAGAGTGGATGGAGTGGAAAAGCAGAAGGATAGAAGGAACAGATTATCTTATTCCTACATCAAGCTTTTATAATAAAATCTCTGAACTTGATGATAAAAAAGATAAAACTATTATTATCTACTGCTATAGTGGAAGTAGAAGTAAATATTGCCAACAAATTATGTATGATTTTGGATTTGAAAAGGTAATAAACTTTGATTATGGTATAATGTCCTTTAGAGGAAACACTATAAAAGGTGAATAAAAAATAAAGGAAAAGAGGTGAATACACTACTAAAGAAAATCGCTTATATAGCTTTGATGCTACTTCTTATAAGTTTGATCTCTTTTGGTGTTATTCAGCTCTCTCCTAACTCGTTTTTTGCTAGTGGTGAACTAAACCCAAATATAACTCCAGAGATTATAGAAAATCTAAAAGCAATATATGGACTTGACAAGCCTTTGTATGTACAGTTTTTTTCTTGGATTAGCTCTATAGCTGTGCTTGATTTTGGAGTGAGCTTTAGTAGTGGTGAATATGTAAAAGATATGATCTTAAGTAAACTTCCTATAACTTTGACCATTAACTTAATTAGTATGTTTTTTATATTTTTAATTTCACTTTTTCTAGGGATAAAAGCAGCTTTAAATAAAGATAGTTTAATAGATAGAACTATTAAACAGTTTTCATTACTTAGTTTTTCTATGCCGTCATTTTATCTAGCTATTTTGGCTATTTTGATCTTTGGACTTTGGCTAGAGATTGTTCCTATTTCTGGAGTAAGCTCTGGTGGGATAAATGATGGCTTTGAATATTATGTAGATGTAGCTTGGCATTTGATACTTCCTATATCTATTATAGTTTTTGGTGGGGTTGGAAGTTTAGCTTTATATATTAGATCTCTTACTTTAGAAATTCTAAGAAGTGATTATATATTTTTTGCTTCAAGTAGAGGGATAAAAGGATATAAACTTTTTAGATACTATATCTTGCCAAATCTCTATCCACCTGTTATTACACTTCTTGGGCTTTCTTTACCTGGGGTGATTGGTGGAAGTGGGATATTAGAGACTATTTTTGCTATAGATGGTATGGGGCTGCTCTTTTTTCAAAGTGCTATGAGTAGGGATTATCCTGTGATTATGGGTATTTTGATAATAGGGGCTTTTTTAACCCTACTTGGTAATATCCTAGCTGATGCAATGTTGCGTAAACTAAATCCTAGCTTTAAAAATAGTTAAATTATATCATCTTTGTACCTTTAAGATTTTGCTAAGATCTTAGGTACTTTAGAGTTGTATTTATGATGTCATCATCATCTTTGCTATGGGATTTGATAGACTCTTTTTTATCATCTTGATAGATAAATGTGATATTTTGCTCATAACTACTTATAGTTTTGATGTTTTTTGCTATGGCTGTTATTTTGATTAAAATAAGTTCTAAAAATTGTTTTGTATAAAGATCAGGTTTACCAAATCTATCTTCTAT
>JAAYJJ010000212.1 GCA_012522985.1 Aliarcobacter butzleri | reverse complement strand
TTTATATTTTTTAAAAAAAGCTATTGACAAATCAAAATATTTAGGATATAATTCCACTCCATTTTAAGTAATGGCAAGACTTTTTGATCGGGGCGTAGCGCAGTCTGGTTAGCGCACTTGGTTTGGGACCAAGGGGCCGGAGGTTCGAATCCTCTCGCCCCGACCATTGTTAAGTGGTGGATGTAGCTCAGTTGGTTAGAGCATCAGATTGTGGTCCTGAGGGTCGTGGGTTCGATTCCCATCATCCACCCCATTTTATAGTTTTGTTTTATATATGCGTCCTTAGCTCAGCTGGATAGAGCAACGCCCTTCTAAGGCGTAGGTCATACGTTCGAATCGTATAGGGCGTACCACTAATATGCGGATGTGGTGAAATTGGCAGACACGCCAGACTTAGGATCTGGTGCCTCACGGCGTGGAGGTTCGACTCCTCTCATCCGCACCACTAATACTTTAATCTATCAATTTTTTAAATCTCTTTATTTTATGCTTATTATATATTTTTTATTGATTTTATTTTAGGAAGTAAGACTTTAGTCTTACCTAAATCCTATATACTAAACCCAAAAATTAGTTTTTACTAGATATTAGCTCTTTAATAGTATCTATATTTACTTTTTCAAGTTTTTTTATCTCTGGATAACTAGCTATGATATATTCAAACTCTTTTACTATCTCTTCAAAGTTACTTTTTTCTTCTATAATAGGAATATTATATTTTTCTATTAGTTCTATAGCATCAACTCTATAGTCACTTCTATAAAAAAAGACAGGATTGTTGCCACTAGCTAGAGACTCTAAAGCAGCATTGACACTAGAAGTAAGTAGATATTTTGAGCTTTTTATCGTATCATAATACTCCTCTTCATCTATCATAGTATCAAAATACTCTTTTAGCTCTTTTTCATATCCCATAAAGAAATAATATCCCATAAGCAAAGGAATATCAATCTTTGATGAAAGAGTGTTTAATAAGCTCTTACCATAATCATCATCACTAAAAAAGATCATTTTTTCATATTTAGTATCACCTTTTATAAAAAACTTCTCATCAACTATCTCTTTTGGAATATCAACTCCAAACTCATAAAGCTGTGAACAAAACTCTTTCATATGCTCTTTGGTAAACTCACTTACTTCATCACTATCATAGATTAAGATATCTCCTCTTTGCATAAGATGTTGTAAGTTTGTAATAACATCTACGCTAACAGTGTACTTAACATCTAAGTACTCTTTTGCATACATACCAGCTCTAAAATCACATGTACATAGTATTGGATTAAACTCTTTTAAAATACCAGCTACTACACTAGCTCTTCTTACTCTATCAAGGTTTTGATTGTGTCCACTTTTTGCATATATATATAAATCCACTTTTATTCCTTATTGTAGTTGTTTTTTTAATTTCCATTTATACTCTTTATCCTCTTTTAGATAGGTAAAAAAGAGATTTCCAGATTTTCTCCAAGCATCTAAAACAATTCCCTCTTTAAAGGTTTTTTCTTTTGCTGTTATACTAAGAGCATGATGTTCTAAAAAATAACTTCCCTCATTTGCAACTACTCTATAAAGGGATATTGTTTTATATTGATTATCCAATAAAAACTCTCCCAAATCAGATGCAAAATGGTAACATAAACCTTTTTCTCTAAGTTTTTGATTGACTAAGAAGTTTTGAAAAGATGGAGGTTTTACAAGATCATATCTATTTGCTAAATACATAGAGTAGTATATACTATTTTTTGCCAAATCATATGCTTCATTTTTATCTATACTATAAGATATGTTTGAGATCATCTTAGCTAAAGAGTCAATTTGTTCTTTAGTTTTATGGTCTATGCTTGATATTTGTAGTTGATTGTTTTGCATAGAGATATCATCATACTTTACACTACATGCATTTAGAAACAATCCCACAAATAAAATAGCAATAAAACCTCTCATCGTTAGCTATTTACCTCTTGGGCTAATATGCATATGTATAATATCTACAGCACTTGGGGTAATACCACTTATTTGGGATGCTGCAAATAGTGTTGATGGTTTGTATTTTTTAAGCTTTTCTATTACCTCTATAGAAAGCCCTGCTAACTTATCATATACAAAATCTTCTGGTATTCTTAGATTGATAAGCTTTTTCATCTTTTCTATCTGTTTTTGTTGTTTTATAACATATCTATAATATTTCGCTTCTATTATAATCTGCTCTTTTGTATAGTTGTCATAGTGGCTAAACTCGGGCATTAAAATATTAAACTTGCTTAAATCAATGCTATTTCTTCCTATAATATCAACCATAAGAGTTTTATCACTTATCTTATCTTCTCCTAAGCTTTGCAATAAAGAGAGGTTTTCTTTATTTGGGTTAAACCATCTATTTATCATATTTTCCATAGCCTGATCTATCGTTTGTTTTTTAACTTTGGTCTTTTCTAGACTCTTTTCATCCACCAAACCTAGCTTATA
>JAAYJJ010000211.1 GCA_012522985.1 Aliarcobacter butzleri | reverse complement strand
GTGCATACCATGAATGGGTGAGGTTGAAACCTCACTTCCAAAGAGTGGGTGAGACGCAAACCTCACTTCCAGAGAAAATCTTAGTTCCTGATTAGTTTTCTTATTTTATCATCTAGTGGGGCTAGGATCTTATAAAGGGCTGGTACTACAAAAAGACTTAAGATAGTAGAAAAAATAAGTCCACAAATAACAGTAATCCCCATCGGGGCTTTGATCCCAGAACCCTCACCTACAGAGATAGCAAGAGGAAGCATTCCAAAACTCATAGCAACGGTAGTCATCAAAATAGGTCTTAGTCTTGAGGTGCTTCCTTCTATAATAGAATCTTGTAGATTTTTACCACTAAGTCTTAGTTTATTAACCGCATCTACAACCAAAGTTGAGTTTTTGCCGACAAGTCCCATAAGAAGCATAAGCCCCATAAGACTAAAAAGACTATTATTCATATCAAAGATATAAAGCCCTATAAAAGCTCCACTAAAACTAAGTGGCAAAGCACTCATTATAATAATAGGCTGTATAGGGGACTCATAAAGTGAAGCCAAAATCAGATATATCATAATAGCAGCTGCAAATATAGCTATTCCAAATGCTTCGTTTGATTCTTGCATATATTTAGCATCTCCATCAAGCTCATAGCTTACTCCATCTATTAACCACTTATTACTATTGCTTTTAACTACCTCTACCAAAGTATCTAAAGATAGATTTGAGTTAAGATCACTTCCTACTAAAACAACTTGTTGTCTATCCCTTCTTTTAATAGTTGTAGGCAAACTTCCATAAGAGATATTTGCTATAGATGAAAGATATATAAGCTCCCCATCACTGTTTTGGATCATAAGTTTTGATAAGGTTTTGATATCTTGCTTCTCTTCATCTTTTAAGCTCATCACTATATCATACTCTTTGCCATCTACTCTTAAGTATGTAATAGCTATTTCACCTAAAAAGGCATTGCTTATAAGCTGTGATAGAGCATTGGCATCTACACCTAATCTTGTACTTTTGTCTCTTTGGATCTGAATACTTATTTCTGGTGCGTGTGGTTGGATATTGTTTTGAATAGAGTGTGTACCATCTATTGTTTGTAAAAACTCCTCTAGTTTTAAAGCACTATTTTTAGCATCTTGGGATGATTGGGATTTGAGATTGATTAAAAATGGAGTATTTATCTCTCCTGTACCTATATCAGCTGGTTCTGTTATATTGATAGTCATATCATCTATATAGGCTAGTTTGGATCTTAAGTCATTCATAATATCTGCTTGAGATTTGCTTCTTTGATCTAGGGGTTTTAGCTTAACCGTCATAGAAGATTCGTGAATCTTTTTTTGTTTATCAGAGCCAATCAACATAGAGCTATACAAGACCTCATCAAAACTTGATGTAATATCTTGTATCTCAAAAACTCTTTTTTTCATCTCTTGCATAGAGATCCCAGGGTTTGTTTTGATACTTATATCAAACTGACTTTTATCCTCTTTTGGGATAAAGTTCATACCCAAAGTACTAGATAGTACCAAAGAGAGCATAAAAACAATTATAGATAAGATAAGTGTTGTTATTTTATAATTAACTGCTAAAAAAAGAAGTTTTTTATAACTCTTTTCCATAGATGCAAAGATAAACTCTGTTTTTTTATAAAACAAAGACTCTTTATGACTTACAAGCAAAGAGCTAATCATAGGGATAAATGTAATAGCTACTATATATGAGATCACAACAGCCCCTGCTACGCTTAAGCCAAAACTAGTAAAAAACTTCCCCACTACCCCACTCATATTTGCTATAGGTATAAAAACAGCCAAAAGCATAGCAGATATTGCCAAAATAGAAAAACTTATCTCTTTTACACCATTTAAAGATGCTTGATATCTAGATTCTCTGGCTTCTAATCTTTTGTATATATTTTCTATTACCACTATAGCATCATCTACAATTATACCAATAGCTAGGGTAAGTGCGGTAAGAGTCATAAGGTTTAAACTTTGATTTGCCCACCCAAGAAGAGCTAAAATACCAAATATTGATATAGGCAAAGCTAGAGCAGAAACTATAGTAAGAGTGATATTTCTAAGAAAAACAAAAACCACTAAAGAAGCTAAAAAGCACCCCAAAAGAAGATCAAATTTAACATTTTCTAAGGTATTATCTATAAATGTAGTTGTATCAAAAAGAAGCTCTATTTCAAACTTATCTGAAAGTGCTTGAAGTTTTGGTAGCTCGTTTTTAACTAATGATGCTATTTCTATCTCATTTGCATTGCTTAGCTTTTTGATTTGCATCATAATACCCATTTTGCCATTGAGGTTGGCATAGCTTCTTTCATCTTCTATAGCGTCATCTATGGTAG
>JAAYJJ010000210.1 GCA_012522985.1 Aliarcobacter butzleri | reverse complement strand
GTCTATAACTCTTTGTAGTTCTATGTCATTAAAATCAATATATAAATCTTGTCTAATATTAACAACAAACTCATGAGTATTAGCCAAGGCTATCTCATCAAAAAATTCAATTCTTTGAAATAAAAATGATGAAAAGTTAATAAGCTTTTTAGGATAATTTATTCTATCTTTTTTAACCATATAACTTAAATCATCATAGATATTGTGTATGATTTTAGAGGCTGATTCTATATTTGTAAGATTTTTATTACCTAATCGTTGCATTTTTAGAAGATCTATATTTGTTAAGATTATACTAAGAGGCGTATTTATCTCATGAATTGATTTTTTGATAAACTCATCTTGAGCCTTAAGTGTATTTTGAAGCTTTAAAGTCTTTATTCTAATCTTATCTTCTAGTCCTAAATTTAGCTCTTTTAGCTCTTTTTCTCTATTGATTATCTCTTGAACCAAAATATTAGCACTTGTTATCATTTTTTTGGATTCTTCAAAGTTGAACTTATTTTTATCTATTTTTCTATGGTTGATTGCCGAATTTGCAAACTCTTTGATAAAGGTTCTAAACTCATACTCTATCAAAAAAGCAACAAGTCTAAGCACACCAAAAACAGTAAAAAACATAAACAAAGTAACTCCCCCAATACCTATAATATATCGTGTAATTCTTGTTTTGTGTTCATGCGTTTTTTGAGCAATTAGAGTAGATGCCTTTTTGTCTCCTAAATACTCTTGCTCTATTTTCTTTATCTCTTTGTCATAACTTCTATACTCTTCTATAACTATTAAAATTGCAAACATAAAAATCATTGCTGCAATAAAATAAGAGCTTAGTAAACCAATCTTTCTTATAGAAAAGTTGGAAAAGAGTTTTGTTATCAATTATAAACCACCATAAAATTTTATATCTCTTATTTTACTATATTTTCAATAAGAATCTGGTATAATTGCTTGTTACTTAATATTATTAAAAGGATTATACAATGAATATAGAAATTACTCCTGAAGTTTTAGCAACACAACTAGGATACTCTGTAAGTGATGCTACTATAAATCAAGCAAAAGCTATTATAGAAAATACTAAAGGTTTTGATAAATTTTCAAAACATGTATTAACACTTATAGACTCTTTGGCTCATATCAACGCTTATGTAGCTATGTCAAACTCTAATAACTACCTAAAAGTTAAAATCCAACCAAATGACTCTATGGAGATTATGGATAAATTTAAAGAGATTTTAGAACACTTCTCAAATAAATACAATATTGTACTACAAAAAGTTGATAATAAGGATGTTTACTATATTATAGGGATAAAAGAGTAATACAACTTAATAGGAAAATCAATGAATCATAGTGATATTGCAAATATTGTAATACAAAATCTTCTCCAAAGAGGCATAGCCCCCACACCAAAAGAGTACAATAGAGAGTATTGTACTCTTGTTGAAAAAAACAACTTTTCTTGTAATGATTGTGAAGAGACTAAGAGTTTTTTAAAAAAACTATCACAAAATGAGTTACTAGAGATAAGAAAAAGTGATTTTATTAGTGCTGGAGATATAATAGAGATATTATTAAAGCGAATAGAAGGTAAAAACATCACCTCTTTGGCTGATTTGATAAAAGACTCTCTTTTACCCTCAATTAGCCTTGAGTTAAATGAAGATTTAGCAAGATTTTGTATAAAAATAGGTGATTCACCTTCACTTATTTTGGAAGAGGATATCCAAAAAGAGATTGAAGATTTTATTATCAAAAGATTTGAAGCAGATAAAGAAGTTATACAGCAAAAAACATCTGATATTGCAAGATTGATTACTTTGATGAGTAAACACCTAAATGATGCGATAACAAGTAATACAAAAGGTGTTAAAAATGTTACAAATATCAAAAATAGTATTGAGCAAATAGATCTAAACAAAGATGGACGTGAAAAGCTAGTAGAGCTTCAAACCAAACTAGTAAGTGCTGCAAAAACTATAGAAACAGAGATAAATCAAGCAAATCAAAACCTAAGTAAAGGCAAAAGTCAAGTAGATGTTTTAAAAGAGAAAATCAAAACATTAGAGATAGAACTAGCCATAACAAAGAAAAAATCCAAAATAGATCCTCTTACAAACTTACTAAATCGTGGTGCTTTTGAAGAAGAGTGTTTAAAGTTTGAAAATAGATATAATAGAGAAAAAAGAAACTATGCAGTTGTCTTTTTTGATCTAGATTTTTTTAAACAAGTAAATGATACTTATGGGCATGAAGGTGGAGATGCTGTTTTGAAAACATTTGGAATACTCCTCAAAAAACAAACCCGTGATATAGATGTAGTAGCTAGATATGGTGGGGAGGAGTTTGTAGCTTTGATAAATTTTGCTACCAAACAAGATCTACAAGCTTATGCAAATAGGATTCAACAAATAATTAGAGGTAGTAAATTTAAATATAAAGAACATAAAATCAAAATAACTTTTAGTGCTGGAATAAGTATAAGAAGCAATCATCTTTCTTTTGCTGATACTATAAATAGTGCTGACAAACTTCTATATACAGCTAAAAAAAATGGTAGAGATAGTATTGTTTCAGAATAATTTAGGAGAACAAATTGAGTTTTTTATTTAACAAATATAGTCATTTCAATCTAGCAAATCTTGCTACTTTTATGAATATTGTTGCTGGTATTCTTGCTTTTTATTTTATAACTCATGGTGAGTTTTATGCAGCAATACTTTTTGCTTGGATTGGTGGGGCGTTTGATATACTTGATGGTAAAATAGCAAGAAAATATAACCTTTCAACAGATTTTGGGGTTCAACTTGACTCTTATGCTGATTTTTTATCATTTGTTTTAGTCCCAGTGCTATTTTTATATTTTGCTATTTTTGATGGCAAAGAGGAGTTTTTAAACTTTTTTATTGTTAGTGCTGCTTTTATATATTATGTTATTAGTGGATTAAGAAGATTAGTTCATTTTAACCTTACTCATGATGCAGGGGAGCTAAACAAATATTTTACAGGAGTTCCTACACCTCTTGGAGCTATTTTGATGATGTTTGTCTATTTTGCTTGGGAGTTTGAAATATTTTTTAATGAGTATATAATTTTGGCTTTTATTGTTTTAATAGCTAGTTTATTAAACTCAAAACTAAAAATCCCACATCCTTAAGATTATTTGGAAATCTTAATGAGCTATATTGTTGCCATAGATCTAGGGTCTAACTCTTTTAGAGTTTTGAAATATGATTATATAAAAAATCAAGAAATTGGTGAATTTGATAAAGTTATCTCTATGGCTGATGGATTAAATAAGAGTGGAAATATCTCACCTGAAGCAATAAAAAGAATAATAAAAGCAATACATGAATCTGTTGAAAAACTAGATTATGATCCATCAAAGGCTATAGCTATTACCACTGCTGCTATGCGAAAAGCCAATAACTCCTCTTTTGTACTTCAAACAATAAAAGAACAAACAAAAGCAAATTTTCAAATTATAGATGGAGATAAAGAGGCTGATCTTACACTTTTATCTATCAAAAATGCCATCAAACGACATAATATTAATAGTGATAGATTTTTATTTGTTGATATTGGTGGAGCTTCAAGTGAGATAGTTATTGTAAATAAAGATGATATTATCAAAAAAAGCTTTGATTTTGGTATAGTAACTATGAGTCAAGCTCCAAATCCAAAACAAGCCTTAGAAGATGCAAGAAAGGAGATTATAAACTTTATAAAAGATAAAAATATCCAAGAATTTGGTTTTTTTGCTACTGCTGGAACTCCTACTACATTGGCTGCTATAAAACAAGGATTAAATGCAAAAGAGTATGATAAAACAAAAGTAAATGGTACAGTTTTGACTAAAGAAGATTTAAATCACTATTATACTCTTTTGAAAAATCTAGATAATGATAGCTTAATCTTTTTGGTAGGAAGTAGGAAAATAGAGTTTGTTCTAACAGGTATTAAGATTTTTAATATGTTTTATGAAACCCTTGGATTTGATAGCTCAGTAGTGTTTGATGATGGATTAAAAGAGGGAATTATTTTAGAGGCTTTAGAACAAATCAATAATCAATAGTTTATAGATGAGTTCTTGGATATCAAAGAGCCTTTGATTAAACGCTATAACTTCTAATTTTTGTTTTTACGTGTATTGTGCTTATTTGCTCCTTGCTGTAATTTTAGCAAGGAGCAAAGATAGAATTGTGCCTTTTATAAAGCCTTAGATATGAT
>JAAYJJ010000209.1 GCA_012522985.1 Aliarcobacter butzleri | reverse complement strand
GCTAGTGCTTTAAAATCAACTCCATTTACACTAAAAAGTCCTTGTAGTATCTGTTTTTTACCACTAACTAGCTCTTTTGATTTGATACCATGACTTATAGAAAGACTAGCTTCTATAAAAGCTGATAGTTTATCACACTGTTTTAATGCTACGCCATCGATAGCTACATATTTATCAAGGTTGTAATTGTTTGCACTATCTACTTCTTTGATAGTACCATCTTCTACTATCCTATCTAAAAATTCATCTTTTTTATCATCCATAAGTCCCAAAAGATACTTAAACTCATCTCTTATAGATAGTGGTACATTTGGTAAAATCTCATCTTCTATTTTATATATTTCATATTCACTTATAATTTCACTTAAATCATCTACACTATATTTAACAGGACTTATAATATCTCTAGTTAAAGCCTCTGGTAAATCATGAAAAAGTGCACAAAAAAAGTTGCTCTCTATCCTTTTGGAACAAGCTTTTACTCTAAGAGAATAAAAATAAGAAAAAATAGCCACTGTAAGCATATGTCCTAGTACTGATGTTTCTGGTATTCTTGGAGTTTGAGCCCATCTTTTTTGAAACCTCAATCTTCCACTTAAATCTATAACTTTTGCTAACTTTTTGTTTAATGCTATTTTTCTTACAGCAATAAGCTCATAATAATCTTCTATCTCTTCTTCTACTGCATTTTTAACGCTTTCTATATCATTTAAAAATTGGCTTGTTTGATATACAATACCAAACTCCCATCTAGTAGATAGATATGATGCAGCTTTTAGTATAAATCTCTCTTTTTCATAGATGGTTTCATCATCAAGATAGTTTGTAAACTTTTCTAAAAACTTACCATCATCTATATCTTTTAAAGAGTCTTGAAGCTTTCCTACAACCCATGAGTTTATCTCTTTTTTCTTTTTTTGTAAGACATTTCTAAATACATCTGGTCTAATATCTGTAACAACTACTCTTCTTAAAAACTCAAAAATACCAGCTTCTATCAAGTGAGTATAGTTGATATCTTTTTCCATTTTGGCTATAAAATAAGCTATAATAAACTTGTGAGCTTGTTTATCAAGCTCAACAAGCTCTACCATCCTTGGGTAGTCATTCCATCTTTGAATAGATGCACTAGAAAATATATCTTCTATAATCTTGGGGTTAATCACTTATCGTCCTTAGTCCCATCAAAAAACATCATTTTTTTACCCAAAAGCATAAGTCCAACTACACTTAATACTACACCATACGCTACTAAATCTCCACCCATTTCTTACCTCCTACAACTTCCTAGAAGATTGATTTTTTCTACTCTATTTGTATGTCTGCCACCTTCAAATCTAGCATTACACCAGTGGTTGATAATAGATTCTATCATACCCTCACCACTTACTCTCTCACCCAAACATAGCACATTTGCATCATTATGACATCTTGCCATAGTTGCACTATATTCATTGTGACAAAGCGCTGCTCTTATACCTTCAAACTTATTTGCCGACATACTCATACCTATGCCACTTCCACATATAAGTATACCATAACTTTCGTATTTATCCAAAATAATTGCCCTACAAACCTCAGCAGCATAGTCTGGATAATCGACTCTATCGCTATTATCAGGTCCAAGATCAACTACTTCAAAACCTTTGGTAATAAGTAGTTTTTTGATAAAATCTTTGATTTTATATCCAGCATGATCACTTGCTATATAATATTTCATTAGTAAATCCCCTCTTTGTGGTTGATAATATTGTCCTCTTCAGTAATAGTTTTTTCTAAACTATCTACTGTTTTAAAGACTCTTTTCCACTGTACTTCAAAGTTTTCATCCCAACTAAAGTAAATAAACCAAGGCTTTCCTACTATATATTTATATGGAACACTCCCCCAAAATCTACTATCATTGCTATGATCTCTATTGTCTCCCATCATAAAAAACTCATCTTCTGGTATCATAACTGGAAACATCTCAAATAATCTTTTAGGTTGTGAACCATCATCTATTATGCTAGGATCTGTATGTATTCCTTTGTGATCTTTTTGGTATGGGTTTTTTATCCAAAGTTTATTATCTAGCTCAACTATATCAAAGCCTACATAGTTGGCTTTTACATATTCGTTTCCTTCATGAGGATGAAGATATAGATTTTTATCTTTTAAAAACACTATATCTCCACCAACTGCTACACATCTTTTGACATAGTGTAAAGTCTCTTCATGAGGATATCTAAAAACCACGATATCTCCTCTTTTTGGTCTATCACCCTCTACTAGATGTCCATTGTCATTAAAATCTGGTAAAACTTTAACCTCAATCCAAGGAAGCCTAGGAATAGGTATCCCATAAGAGAATTTTTTAACAAAAAGCATATCCCCAACTCTAAGTGTACTTATCATACTTCCACTAGGTATAACAAAGGCTTGAATAACAAAAAAAATCAAAAAAAGTACTATTATAATAGTACCCGTCCAACTACTTGAAAAGTTATATAGTTTTACTAAAAAGTTTTTCATACTTTTCTATCTTTTGCTGATTTGATAGTATTGACTAAAAGCATAGCTATAGTCATAGGCCCTACTCCACCTGGAACTGGAGTAATATATGAGCATTTTTTAGATACTGCTTCAAAATCAACATCACCAACTAAACTACCATCTTCTAAACGGTTGATACCTATATCTATTACTATAGCATCTTCTTTGATCATATCTTCTTTGATAAGCCCAACTACACCAGTACCTACACAAACAATATCAGCTCTTTTTGTATGGGATTTGAGATCTTTTGTATAAATATGGCAAATATCTACTGTTGCATTTGCATTTAACATCAAACTTGCTAGTGGTTTTCATACTATATTACTAGCTCCAACTATACAAACATCCTTACCTTTAACATCTATATCATACTCTTTTAAAAGCTCCATTACCCCATATGGAGTAGCTGGAATAAATCCATCAAGTCCTGCTCTTATACGTCCTACATTATATGGATGGAAACCATCAACATCTTTTTTGGGATCAATAGCTTCAAGAATAACAGTAGTATCTATATGTGCTGGAAGTGGAAGCTGTACCAAAATACCATCAATATTTGGGTTTTTATTCATCATATCTATAGTATTTAAAATAGATTCTTGAGAAATAGTAGCTGGCATCTCATGAACAATAGAGTATATTCCTGCATCATTACAAGATTTGCTTTTCATCTTAACATATGTCGCACTAGCTGGATCTGAACCAACCAAAACAACAGCAAGTCCAGGTGTTATTTGTTTATTTGTTTGAAGTTGCTCTACTTCATATTTAACCTGTTTTTTTATTTTATCCGAAAGAGTCTTACCATCTAAAAGTACCATCTTAAAATAATCCTTTATTAATTTTCATCCTGCTATAATACTACAATTTTCTTTACAAAAAGGTTAGTAGTTGAAACTCTTTTTTATATTGTTTTTCTCTTTTGTATATTTATTTGCAAATGAGAGTGATTTGTCTTTTATTACAAAATATGAGTATGGACAAATGTTATATGAAAATCCAAGAGGTATTGGCTGCATTAAATGTCATGGTAAAAATGGCAAAGGTATAATAATAGCAAAATATTCTGAAGAACAAAAAGATAAAACAATAACAACAGAAGTTAAAAAAACAGGAGATATTACTGTTTTATCTTTGGAAGATTTTAAAAAGGTTCTAAATGTCAAAAAGAGCGAATCTCTAATAATGCCAACATATTTTTTAACAAATGAAGAGGTAGAGTCTATTTACTATTATATAACAAATATAGAATTAAAGGAGGGCAAATGATTAAAAGTATATTGATGGTAGCAGGAGATAATGAAAAACACTTAAATAAAATACCTTATCTAAAAAGTGATGTTGCTATGATAAATCTTGAAGATGGTTTATATGATAAAGAAAAAGCTAGACAAATGGTATATAATGCTATACCAAAAGTAAAAAGTGATAATACTAGAATTGTTGTTAGAGTAAACTCTCTTGATAGTTGCGGTAAAGAAGATATCGAACTTATCAATAAAACAAAACCATATGCCATAAGAGTACCAAAAATAAGAACAAAAGCTGATGTACAAAAGGCGTTGGAGCTTATAGATGATGATATTGAAGTACACCTTTCTATAGAAACTAAAGAGGCTTTTAGCTCTATTGGAGAGTTTAAAATAGATAAAAGAGTTACTACTTTGTATCTTGGAATTTTGGATTTATTAGAGTCTTTAATGATACCTCAATCTGTTTTGGCTATTGGTAATCCAACAATAGAGTATATTTTAAGTAAGTTTTTAATAGATTGTAAAACGTATGGATTTTATCCCGTTTCATTTACATATCAAGACTATAGAAACTTAAGTGAGTTTGAAGATTGGTGTGCAAAAGAGAAAAAAATGGGATTTAGTGCAAAAAGTTGTATAAGTCCAGATCAAGTAGATATTGTAAATAGAACTTTTGCACCAAATTCTAAAGAACTAGAACGTGCTAGATATATAATAGAGGTTTTTGAAGAGCGAAAAAAACATGGATGTACTGGTTTTGTTGATGAAAAATATGGTTTTATAGATGAACCCATCTATAAACATGCTAGACTTTTGATACCTGATTAAAGTTATTATTTAGATGTTTGAACGTTTTTTAAGGTTTTTTACAGATAATATAAGGATGAACTATACTCTGTTTTTCCTTATATTTGCTCTAGGAATTTACTCATATATCAAAATGCCAAAAGAGATATTTCCTAGCTTTGATCTAGAGATGATCTCTATAAATGGTGGTTATAGCGGTACTTCTATAGATGTACTAGATAAAATGGCTGTAGTTAAGATAGAAGATGAGCTAAAAAATATAGACGGCATAGATACTATGACTACTGTTGTCTCTCCCAATAGATTTACTATTATTTTGGAGCTACAAAAAGGACAAAACAAATACAATCTAGCTAGTAAAATCAAAGATAGTGTAGAACTAACAAAACAAAATCTTCCATCTGATATGAATACCCCTATAGTTACAGTCTTAGATAGAAAAAGAGATCTTGTAGATCTTGTACTTACTAGCAACAAACTATCTCTAGATGAGCTAAAGCCTATTGCTGATACGCTTAAAAGTAGGGTTTCTAGTATAGAGGGTGTTTCAGAGGTTACTATATATGGAGATAGTGATCTGTTTTATGAAATCATCATCAATGATCAAAAAATCAATGCTTTAGGCTTAAATAAAAATGAAGTTTTTAGTGCTATAAGCAACCTAACATATATATTTCCTATAGGTAAAATAGAGGATAAAAAAGAGCATTTTTTCGTCTCTACAAGTAGTGGCAATAAGCCTCTAAATGAGCTAGAAAATAGCCTATTAAAGATAAATAATAAAAACGTCTATCTAAAAGATATAGCTACAATAGATAAAAAATATGAAGATAGTAGTACACTATACTCTTTAAATGGTAGTAAATCCATAAGTGTGGCTATATCACAACTCTCAACTGCAAATGCTATAAAAATATCAGATGATATTCAAAAAATAGTTCACAATATCAATAGCTCTCAAGATCTATATAATATCACAATCAATAAAGATGACTCAGAAAACATCAAAGAAAGGCTTGATATTGTTATATCAAATATTATACTTGGAATTATACTTATTGCAGTACTTATAAGCTATCTTATCAATACAAGAATGGCTTTTATTATAGTTTTGGGTATTCCTACATCTATAGTAATAGCTTCATCATATATGTATCTAACAGGATATAGTATCAATATGATATCACTTATAGGAATCTTAATAGCCATAGGTATAATAGTAGATGATGCTATAATTGTAAGTGAAAATATACAACAATATATAGAAAAAGGTATAGAACCAAAAGAAGCTGCTATTTTGGGTGCAAAAGAGATGATTGGTCCTGTTACCATAGCCTCTATAACTACTGTTTTTTCATTTTTGCCAATACTTCTTATAAGTGGAACATTGGGTGAAGTTATGAAACTTGTACCAATAGCAATATCAGTGCTTATAATAGCTTCTTTGGTAGAGGCTTTTGTTTTTTTACCTATACATGCCTCTCATGCTCTTAAAAAAGAGGCCAAAGCTCTATCATGGCAAAAGGCTATGGATCTATATGCAAAGGCTATAAATCTTTGTCTTAAATATAAAAAGAGTTTTTTATTACTCTTTTTTGTGCTTGTTCCTGTAGTGATGTTTATTTCTATAAAACAATCCAAATTTCAGATGTTTCCACAATTTGATGCAAATGATGTAAGGATAGCTATCAAAGCACCAAATAACAAAACCATAGAAGAGACTTTTGAAATAATCCAACAAATAGAACAAGATTTATTAAATAAAAAAGATGAGTTTTTTATAAAAAGTATAGATTCTCGTGCTGGTAGTAGGATGGATACAGCTGGAAATGCTGAAAACTTGCCATATGTTGGTTTTATTACTATTGAGCTAGAGATGTTAAAGCCTGATAACTTTGTAGATATCTTTATAACTCCATATTTAAGTCTATATTATGATCCAAATAATCGTCCTAGAACAAAAAAATCCATAAAACTATCTAAAGAGATAAATAAATATTTAGAAGATCAAAAATATAAAGAGATATATAATCTAACTGATATCAATGTAGTTGAGCGAAAATTAGGTCCTGTTAAGACTGATATTGCTATAGCTCTTACATCAAATAATAGTATGCAAGTTATGGACACTATAAAGAGCCTAGAAGATAAACTACAAAATATAAAAGGTGTTCACTATATAAATAACTCTGTAAACTATGGTATCAATGAAATTAAACTACAAGTAAACCAATATGGTCAAAGCTTAGGTATAGATGAGGCTTTTTTAGGAAGCTATCTATCCAATCTATATCTTTTGAAGAAAAAAGGTCTAGCGTTTGATGATAGTGGCTTACTTGAAATCAAAATCAAAAGCACTTTCAAAGATGATTATGAAGAGTTTAAAAATCTTCAAATCACTATAAAAGATGGCAAAACTGTAAGATTAAATGAAATAGCAGATCTAAACATTATAAGAACTTTTGAAAAAATCTCAAAAGATGATGGTATAACAAACTATTTTGTATATGCTGATGTAGATCCCAAAATCATAACAGCCACTGAAGTTTTGGAGATTTTAGATCCTAGCTTAGAAGAAGTAGAAGCTTCTGGTATAAAAGTGATTTTAAAAGGTGAAGAAGAGCGAAAAAGAACACTTATGGCTGATATGTTAGCAGCTTCTGCTTTAGCTATTTTGCTTATACTTTTATCTTTATTATATCTTTTTAACTCTTTTAGAGATTCTTTAATACTTATGAGCGTAATACCTTTTTCATTTTTGGGTGTTTTGGCTGGACATTATATAATGGGGCTTAATATAAGTTTACCATCACTTATAGGTGGATTGGGACTTGCTGGGGTTGTTATAAATGATGGTATTATTATGATGATGTTTTTACAAAAAGCAAAGAAAATAGATGAAGTTTATGATCAATCAGTAAAAAGACTAAGACCTATTATCCTAACATCTGTTACAACTATAGTTGGTATGCTTACATTGATGTTTTTTCCATCTGGTCAAGCTAGTGTATTTCAGCCTATTGCTGTAGCTCTTGGATTTGGACTTGCTTGGGGAACTATTATCAATCTACTTTATTTACCTGTACTTTATAGCTTTTTAAAAAGGATCAAATAAAGTATTCTTAAATATTGATCTATACAAAAACTACTTTATTTCTACCATGATTTTTGGCTTTGTATAGAGCAATATCAGCTCTTTTTATAGTATCTTCTATATTTTTATCATCTTTTTTCATTTGAGATACACCAATACTTGTAGTTATTTTTAATGTTATATCTCCTACTACTATTTTCATCTCTTCTACTGATATTCTTAGTTTATTACCCAAATCAGTGGCATGTTTTGAACTAATATTATTGATACAAATACAAAACTCCTCTCCACCTATTCTACCAAAAAGATCATTTTGTCTTAGATTATCTTTAATAATAGCAGCAAATCTTTGTAAAACCATATCTCCCATAGCATGTCCATAAGTATCATTTACTTTTTTAAAATAATCTATATCAAGTAATAAAATAGAGAGTTGTAATTTATGTCTTTTGGCAAAGACAAATGCCTCTTGAGACTGCTCATAAAAATAGCTTCTACTACTTATTTGTGTTAGATAATCTGTTTTTATACTATTTTGTAACTGTTTATTGATAAGCAAAAGTTCATGCATACTCTGCTCTATCTTCTTTTCTAAGTTTTGATTTAAAAGCTCTATCTCTTCTTTTTGTCTTTGTAACCCTTTGTAAGCTAGTATAAGTGCAAAACCCAATAAACTAATTATAAATAGTGCAAATATAATAATAAGAATAGAGTATTTATACTTTCTCCAAATATCATATATATCAAAATCTTGCCCTTCATATGGTAATATTTCAAGTTCTTTGTGGAGATTGTGAAATTTAGTATCATCTAAAGGTGCTATCCATGATATATCTAAATCTTCATAATTAAGAAGATTTAATAATATATTTTTAGATAAGCTATTTGCACTATGACTTAACTTTACAAATGCCCACTCTGGATATAGATCTGTACTTACCATAAATGGAAAGTTTTTAAATTCTTGTGGAAAAATAGCTTTTATATCTTCTAGATTAATTTCATTTTCTAGATGCATATTTTCCAAAATACCAGTTCTTATAATACCTATATCATAGTGCTTAGAAGCCACACTTTGGACTATCTCTTCAAAGGAGTTTACAAAGTTTAGTTCTACATCTTTATCTATATCAATATTATACTTTCTACTTAATTCATATTTGGCAATACTATAACTACAACATATATCAGGATCAAGCATAGTTACAAAACTATTTTTTATCTCTTTTGTATCATAAAGTGGATTATCTTTGTGTGTAAAAAAAAGCAATCCAAAGTTACTAAAATATTGGTTTTGAAACTTTTTTTGTAAAGTTGCTAGTTTTGTCATAGAGTATTTTGACTCATATTTAATAAAATTTGATGGATTTACTATTAGAAAATCAACATCTTTATTTTGTAAGTTATATTCTATGTCTTTACAAGCTAGTTTAACCATCTCAAAGCGATATCCTGGAATATGATGGTTTAAATACTCTAAAAGTTTACTAAACTTAAAAGTCATTTTGTTTAAAAAAGGTGGAGACATAACTCCTATTTTTATAGTTTGAGTATTTATTTCAAGTGGATCTATATATTTTGTAATATCTTTATCAAACTCAATTAAGCCTGTTAAAGCATACATTCTTGTTATCTCTTTAATTATCTTATTATCTAATATCCCTATTCTATCTACATTTTTATAAGCATACTCTTTTAATACTTTGGCTTCATAAATAAGATGTTCTAATGTTTTATTTTGAGTATTGTATTTATTATATATAATCTTTGCACTCTCTTCTATATTGTCAAAAGCATACTCCCACCCCTTGATAGAGGCTTGTGTAAACTTTGTAACTCTAGAAGGGTTATTTGTAATCTCTTTTATAGAGGTAAATAATAAATCCCCATAGTAATTGTATCCATAATCTTTTGGATTTATGATATTGTATGGGATTTGTCCTTGATTTAAAGTAAATGGTTCATTTCCTAGATAACAAACCATAGCATCTGTTTTTTTCTCAATCAAATCTCTTAGTTTAAAACTATGTGCTTGTAAAACAATATCTTCTTTTGTTAGGTTTTGACTAGCTAAAGTAGTAAGTATAGAAGTGGACTCTAGCTCATCTAAAGTTACCATAACTCTTTTGTTTTTAAGATCTTTTGGCTCTTTTATATGTTTATTAGTTGATAAAAGTACAGATGGTGAGTCTTGAAAAATAGCAGCCAATACAGCTAGTTCTTTACCTTTTACAATCTCCATCAATAATGAAGACCTACCTATACCATACTTAGCCTCACTATCAACTACATCTTTGATAACATCTGTTTTTTGAGCCATCTGAACTATATCAACATCTAATCCAGCCTCTTCATAAAAACCTTTTTCCTTTGCCATATAATACCCAGCAAACTGAAACTGATGAAGCCAATGAAGTTGTAGAGTTACTTTTTCCAATGCAAATAGCGAACTACTTAACAATAAAACTATAATGAAAAATCTAAATATTGTAAAACCTTATATTTTTTGTCATAAGTATAGTATTTCATTATTTAAACAAAGCTTATAGAGTAAAAAACCTTTGGGCTTCCTTTGCTTTTGCAATACCTGATATACTTAAAGCTCCATCAACTACAAAAGAGTCGTTTTTAAGCTCTTTTAGAAGCTTTTTACCCTCTTTTAGTGAAAAAACTCCACTATTTTCTAGCTTTAAAAGTACATCATTTATACTCTCATCTTCCTCTTTTTTCAAAATAGCAAGAAGCATCACTTGTTTGTTAATATCTTCCATACATACCCTTTATAATATATAGCACAAAGCAAAAATATCACTCCTAAAATATAGCTTATTGTATCAAGATCTACATAAGAGACTGCAAAACCTATAAAAAATGTCGTTATAACCGTAACAATCATAAAAACCATATCATTATATGCTATAACTCTACCCAAAAACTTAGACTCTATCCTTTCTTGCAAAAGTGCATAAGTATATGACCATAAAGTTGTGGTAAAAAGCCCTATTATAAACATACCTATTAGTCCTAAATAAAAGTCTTCTTGTATAAAACCCCAAAACATAATACTAAATCCTTGAAAAATAAGCAAATAAAAGAGTCTATCATTGTTTACCCAATTACCTATCAAAAGTGGACCTATCATCAGTGCAAATGCCCTAGCACCATTTGTAATCCCTAGTGCTAAAGGTATACAGATAACATATTTATAATAATAATCAGCCAATAATGTAACCAATGTATCAAAAACAGTAACACCTACGATACTATGTAGTATCATAAGATGAAAAAGTGTTGGATTGTGCCTAATATACTCTATACCTTGCTTAATCATAATCCAAAATCTCTCTTTTTCTTTTTGTAATACAACTTTAAATTCTGTTTTTACTAAAATAATAAATGAGATTATAAAAAGCATGGCATCAGTAATAAAAGCTATCTTTACACCAAAAGTATGTACCATAACTCCACCTAGTGCCATACCAATAGTAAAAGTAAGTGACCAAATAATAGAGTGAACTTCATTTGTTTTTTGTAAATCTTTACCACTTACAAATTTTGGCAAAAGTGACATCAAAGCAGCAAAAAAGATACTAGAAGCACTCATTCTAACAAATATCAAAAGTACTAAAAGCCAAACTAAATCTATACTATTTACAAACAAAAACCCTAATGTCATACTACACTCTACCAAAAGAAGTGTTCCCATAAGTTTTTTGGGCTCTAACTTATCTACTAAGACACCACTTATTGGGGCTTGAATAATAGTTGGTATAAAGTGCATAGCAACAACCACTGATATCATCATAGCACTAGCACCAAGCTCTAACAAAAGAGTATATATAGCAACATTTGAAAACCAAGTTCCAAAATAAGCTATTAGCTGTATAGTAGAAAATGTTTTTATAAGAGGATAATTTTTAAATAGTGTTAAATAATCTTTCAAACAAATACATCCATTAAATTATGTGGGATCTTAGATGGTTTACCATCTTTTAAAAATGCCAATAAAACTTTAGCTTCAAAAAGAAGCTCTTTATCTTTGTAGATTGCTTGTTTTATAGTTAAACTAGCTTTTTTTATCTCTAAAATATCAGTTTTTATATTCAAAATATCCCCTAGTTTTGCTGATTTGATAAAATCACACTCCATTTTTCTAACTACAAAAAACTCATTTTGATTGTGTGGAGAAAGATTTTTACTAAAAAACATCTCACTCCTTGCTCTTTCGCAAAAGTTTAAATATTGTGAGTGATAAACTATTCCACCACAATCTGTATCTTCGTAATAGACTCGTATTTGCATTCTCTACCCTCTCCTATTTGTCATTATTTTTAATATAGAAATCTCAACTCTTGCCTACTTCAGCAATTTTCTTAAGTCTTTCATCATCTATAGCTCTAGGTAAAATTGTTTATCCATTTTCCACTATCTCCCAATATCCAGATTTTAAACTTCCAACTCTTTTTATTTTGTTTTCTTCTTTTAGTTTTGCCATATCTCTTTTAATTGTTTTATCCGAAACACCTAGTATCTTTGCTAATTCATCTATTGTTATATCTTTGTTTTTATTTATAATATCTACAATTTTATCAAGCCTTTTTAAAGGGACATTTTTGGGGACATTTAAAGGGACATTCTCTTTTGCCTGTTTTTCCATAGTTGTTAAAATCATCTCTAGCATAAACTCTATAAATGGTGTACTCTCACCCAAGCTAGATGAATTTTCAATAGCTTCATAATACTCTTCTTGATAATCTCTTACTATACTTTCAACTGGCAAATAAGAAAAAATAGGATTTAAACTATTTAAAATCACACTTTGCCAAAGTCTTCCAATTCTTCCATTGCCATCACTAAAGGGATGGATAAATTCAAACTCATAGTGAAAAATACAAGATTTCAATAGCAAATGTTCATCACTAAGCTCTAGCCAATCAAAAAGCTCTCTCATAAGGCTCTCAACTCTAGCTGGTGGTGGGGCAATATGAGAGCCTACTTGTACATTTACATTTCTAAATCTTCCTGCATTTGTTAGCAAATCTCCCATTAAAATACTATGTGCTTTTAGCAAATCATCTAGCTCATCAAATCTAAACCCATCTATCATATCATAAGCTTTTATAGCTCCGTTTACTTCTGCTAACTCTTTTGTGGTTGCTAATACTCTTTTTCCATCCAAAATAGCAGTTATTTTTTCCTCTCCCAAAAAATTTTCCTCTATCTCCAATGTTCCAGCTAATATTTTGATACGGTTTGTTTTTCTTAGCAGTGGTCTTGCCATGTTAGATAAATCAAACTCTAGCTTTGTGAGATTTTCTACTATTTGGGTAGATAAGTTTAGAATTTTTGAGGTTATTTTATATGGTGGTGTGTATGGTTTCATTTTTATTTTTCTAAATTCAATTTTGTTTTGTATTTATTAAGTTTTATATCTGGATAAATTTCTTTATACCAAAGAACAAAGAATTTTAAATCGTCCATTTTTGACTCTTCAGTTCTTATGCTTTTAAACCATCCAACAAATAGTATAAAAACTATAATGTAAATAAAAACCATCCAAGATATACAATATAAATCCAATTTCTCAAAAAAATTATCAAACAAAACTGTTCCCAATGGTATCATAACTAAAAAAAATGGTTTCTTAAAAATATTGTAATCTTTTAATTTAATTTCAGTATTTATCTTTTTTAATAGTTTTTTTTCATTAATATTTGCATACCCTTTTTGTCGTAATTTCTCAAAAAATATTAATGCTCTAGCACCTTTCCAGTGTAACCT
>JAAYJJ010000033.1 GCA_012522985.1 Aliarcobacter butzleri | reverse complement strand
TTTATTGATATTGTATTTAAAATTTTTCTAATGCAAAAAATAGAAAAAAATGAGAATATTGATATGCTTTTAAATGAAGATCTAAAATTAAATGTTGTGTTAAGATATTTAAATACAATTATTTATCCTACTATATTTTTAATTTCAACTTTTTAGCTTGATTTTGATAGAATTAAGCAGTATCAAAACCAATATCAAAGGAAGATAGAAAATGGAGTTTGTTTCTATAATAATGGGAAGTAAGTCTGATTATGAGACTATGAAAGAGTGTGCATCTACAATAGAGCAATTTGGTGTAAAATATGAATTGGTTGTATCATCAGCTCATAGAAGCCCAGAAAGAACAAAAAAGTATATTAAAGATGCTGAAGATAAAGGAGCTAGAGTCTTTATTTGTGCAGCAGGAATGGCAGCACATCTAGCTGGAGCAGTAGCAGCAAGTACAACTAAACCAGTTATTGGTGTACCTATGAAAGGTGGAGCTATGGATGGTATGGATGCAATGCTTTCAACTGTACAAATGCCAGCAGGAATGCCTGTAGCAACAGTTGCCCTTGGTAAAGCAGGAGCTGTAAATGCTGCATATCTTGCTATGCAAATATTGGCAATCAATGATAAAGAGTTAGCTACAAAACTAAGAGAAGATAGAATAGTAAAAGAGAAAAAAGTAATAAGTGACTCTAAAGAGATAGAAGTTATTTTATAATAGGGGTTATAATTGGTTACATTTAGTAAATTATTATTAAAATTACAAGAGTTTTGGGAACAACAAGGGTGTAATATAGTTCAACCATATGATATTCCTGCTGGAGCGGGGACATTTCATCCTGCTACACTTCTTAGAAGCTTAGATAGCTCACCTTGGAGTGTGGCTTATGTAGCACCTTCAAGACGTCCAACAGATGGAAGATATGGTGAAAATCCAAATAGGCTAGGGAGTTATTATCAATTTCAAGTTCTAATAAAACCAAGTCCAGCAAATATACAAGAGCTTTATTTACAATCACTAGAGTATCTAGGCTTAAATACTAAAGAGCATGATATAAGGTTTGTAGAAGACAATTGGGAGTCTCCTACTCTTGGAGCATGGGGACTTGGATGGGAAGTGTGGCTTGATGGTATGGAAGTAACACAATTTACCTATTTTCAACAAGTTGGTGGAATAGCTTGTGATCCAGTGGCTGTAGAGATAACTTATGGAACTGAAAGACTTGCTATGTATCTTCAAGGTGTTGAGTCTATCTTTGATATAGTTTGGAGTGAAAATAGTTTTGGTAAAACTACATATGCTGATATTCATTTTGAAAGTGAGTATGAGTTTAGTAAGTATAACTTTGAAATAGCAGATACTTCTATGCTTTTTAAACATTTTGATGATGCTTTTAATGAATCAAAAAGATGTATAGAGGCAAGACTTCCACTTCCAGCTTATGATGAATGTATGAAAGCTAGTCATTGCTTTAATACTTTAGATGCTAGAAAAGCTATTTCAGTTACTCAAAGACAAAGTTATATCTTAAAAGTAAGAGAACTTGCAAGTGCTTGTGCATCTTTATATAAAGAGCAAGAAGAAGAGAGAAATAAAAGGGTAAAAAGAGTTGAAACTAAGTAAAATTTATGAAATATTAGATTCTATTTCACCTTTTGAGCTACAAGAAAAATGGGATAATAGTGGTATAAATGTAGGAAATATAGAACAAAATATAGAGCATATTTATATTACTTTGGATTTTGATTTGGAGTATTTAAGTGATGTTTTGCCAAATTCACTTATTATATCACATCACCCACTTTTTATAAGTCCAATAAAAAACTTTAACTTTGATGATAGAGGCTCTAGGCTTCTAAAAGAGCTTTTTGCAAAAAATATAGCTGTTATTTCGATGCATACAAATATAGATAAAACACATTTAAATGATTTTGTAGTAAGAGAAATTTTAGGGCTTGATATAGTATATAAAGAGGATTTTTTAGCTTATGTTGAGATAAATAAAAGTTTTGATGAATTAACTAGTTTTATCAAAAACAAACTAGAACTTAAGCAACTTAAAGTAACAAAAACAAAAGAGTATATTAAAAATATCGCTATTACTACAGGATCTGGAATGTCTTTGTTAGGTAATGTAAAAGCTGATTGTTTTTTAACAGGTGATATAAAATACCATGATGCCTTAGAGGCAAAAGATAGAGGTATTAGCTTGATAGATATAGGACATTATGAGAGTGAAAAACACTTTTGTAAGCTTATGGAGTCTATTTTTATAAATGATTTGAAAATAAAAGAAATTACAGATATAATATCAAAAAAAGATTTTGTAAATCCATTTGAATTTAATTAAAACTAGGAGAAAATGTTGAATAAGTATTTAGAGCAATTAGTAGAGTTATCAAAATATGACACACAAATAAGCTCATTTGAGCCACAGATTAAAAACGAAAAAGCAAAACTAGAGGTTTTTAGTAAAGATGCTCTTGTGCTAAAAGAAGAGATTGATAGATTAGAAAGTGAAATAAAAGAGATAAAGAGCAAGAAGTCTAAGCATGATGTACATTTAAGCGAACTAAAAGATAAACTAAATGATATAGCAAAAAAAGGTGCAATAGTTCAAACAGAAAAAGAGGTAAAGGCTTTACAACTAGAAGAAGAGATTACAAAAGAGCAGATCTCTTTTTCAAATGAAGAGATAGCAAGACTTGATAAACTTCAAGAGAGTAAAAATGAGGCTTTAAAAGAGGCAATCTCAAAACTATCTGAAGAAGAAGAGAGCATAAAAGAGCTAGAAGTTCAAATATCTCAAAAAATAGAGCAACTTAATGTTGAAAGAGAAGATATCTCTATTAAAAAAGGTAAACTTGTAGAAAAAATAGATCCAAAAATATTGACATTTTATGAAAAAGTTAAAAGATGGGCAAAAAATACAGCAGTAGTACCTGTTAGAAAACAGGCTTGTTATGGTTGCTATATGAAAATAAGTGACAAAGCATATGCAGAAGTTATAAAATCTGAAGAGATAGTTACTTGTCCACATTGTGGAAGAATACTATATAAAGAGATAGAAGACAATCAATAATATAGATTAAATCTTTTGGTGATAAATTCACCAAAAGCTATAAATGGATAAAATTTGATATTTACACTCTTTTATTATTTCTTACTATTACTAATATATATTTGTGCTATACCATTTTTGATATATAAAGCATTTAGCCCAAAATATAAAGAGGCGATTCCAGCTAAGTTTTTTTTGAAAAACAATCCTTCATTTAAACAAAATAAGATTTGGTTTCATTGTTGCTCTTTTGGTGAAGTAAGAGCTATTAAGCCTATATTAGATAGATTTACTAAAGATGATATAAATATAAGTGTTATAACTGATACAGGTTTTGCTCAATCAAAAGAGTACGAATATGAGAGTAGGTTTTTGCCATTTGAGATATTTTTGCCTTTTTGGATCAAAAAGCAAAAGATTTTAGTTGTAGTTGAAGCTGAGCTTTGGTATATGTTATTTTTGATTGCAAAGCTTAAAAAAACAAAAACTATTTTAATCAATGCTAGGATTAGTGATTCTTCTTATCCCAAATACCAAAAAGTCTCTTTTTTATATAAACAGATATTTAAATATATAGATAAAATTTATGCCCAAAGTGATATAGATAAACAAAGACTTATCTCTTTAGGTGCCAAAAATATAGAGGTAATTGGCAATATCAAATTAGCAAATCTACCAAAAATAACTAAAACTTTAGAAAAACCAAATAGTATTATTATAACAGCGGCAAGTACACATGAAAGTGAAGAAGAGATTGTTTTAGATGCATATGATAGCAATATGGGAAAACTTATTATTGTACCTCGTCATCCACAAAGATTTGATAGTGTTTATGAGCTTATAAAAAGATATGCTAGTAAAAAAGAGTGTAGTTTTAGTAGATACTCTATATCACAAAACTTTGATAGTGACATAACTTTGATTGATGCTATGGGAGAGCTTATAAATATTTATGCTATTAGTGATGTAGTAGTTCTTTGTGGCTCTTTTGTAAGTCATCTAGGAGGACATAATCCAGTTGAACCAGCTTTTTTTGGAGCTAAGCTTATAAGTGGAAAGCATATTTTTAATCAAAAAGCACTATTTGAAAGTATAAAAGGGTATAGCTTGATTGAAGCAAAAGAGCGAAAAGATTATTTAAATAAAATAGGTAAATTAGAAAGCTCAAAGCTAGATAATATTGGTACAATAGATCCAATAGTTGATGAGATTGTTAAAACAAAGGAGTGATGTTGAGTAGGATTTATAGATTTATATCGTGGAATGTCAATGGGATAAGAGCAGTTAGTAAAAAAGAGGCTTTTAAGTGGATAGATGAGCAAGATGTAGATATACTTGGTATTCAAGAGACCAAATCACAAAAAGATCAAATTCCAAAAGAGATATTTAACAAAGAGTTTGCATTTACAAATGCAAGTGAGTCTGCTATCAAAGGAAGAAGTGGAACGGCTATTTTTAGTGATATAGTACCTTTTTATAGTAGCAATACTCCACAAATAGATGTTTTAGATGAAGGTAGAATAAATGAAATACATTTTGAGTTACAAAATAAAAAAATAGCATTTTTTAATATCTACTTTCCAAATGGACAAAGCTCACAAGAAAGACTTGACTATAAGATGGGGTTTTATGATAGATTTTTGGATTATTGTATGGATCTAAAAAAAGAGGGTTTTTCTATTATAGTTTGTGGTGATGTAAATACAGCTCATACAGCTATAGATATAGCAAGACCAAAGGCAAATGAAAATACAAGTGGATTTTTACAAATAGAGCGAGATTGGATAAGTAAGTTTTTAGATCATGGATTTATAGATACTTTTAGACATATCAACAAAGGTATAGTAGATAAATACTCTTGGTGGAGCTTTAGAGCCAATGCAAGAGCCAACAATGTAGGCTGGAGGATTGATTATTTTTTTGTTAGTGATGATCTAAAAGAGTTTGTAAAAGATGCTTATATTTTGGATGATATTTATGGAAGTGATCATTGTCCTATAGTTTTGGAGATGGAGATATAAGTGGAAGATAGAGTTTTTGATAAGCCTATAAAAGAGCAATTTAGCTTTAGTGCTGAGGTTGCTATGGTTTTTGATGATATGTTAAATCGCTCAGTTCCTTATTATCTAGATGTTTTAAAGTTGGTTGTAGATATATCACAAGAGTTCTTAAAAGAAAACTCTTTGATCTTTGATATAGGATGCTCTACAGGATCAACTATGATAGAGCTAAGCAAAAAAACAAACTATAAAATAGAGTGTTGTGGCATAGATACCTCTATGTATATGATAGAAAAGGCAAGATCCAAAGCTCAAGCTTTTGGTATAGAAAATATGAAGTTTCTATGCCAAGATGTTTTTGATGTGGATATGAAAAAAGCAGACCTTATCATATCAAACTATACATTACAGTTTATTAGACCTTTATTAAGAGAAAAACTAATAAAGAAAATTTATAACTCTTTAAATGATGGACAAATTTTTATATTTAGTGAAAAGGTTATAAGTGAAAATAAGCTTCTAAATAAGATCTATATAGATAAATATTATGAGTTTAAAAAAACTCAAGGTTATAGTGAGTATGAAATAAGCCAAAAAAGAGAGGCTTTAGAAAATGTACTTGTGCCTTATAGTGTTGAAGAGAACCTTAAGATGATCAAAGATAGCGGATTTAAAAGCTGTGATATAATCTTTAAATGGTATAATTTTGCTACATTTATAGCTATTAAATAATTTAGGAGAAAATATGTTAGAAATAGGTCAAAAAGCCCCAGAGTTTTGTTTGCCAAATCAAGATGAAGTTGAGATTTGTTTAAGAGATTTAAGTGGTAAGTGGATAGTTTTATATTTTTATCCAAAAGATAATACCCCTGGGTGTACAACTGAAGCGTGTGATTTTACTACAGCCTTGCCTGAGTTTGAAGGACTTGATGCAATAGTTTTGGGAGTTAGTCCAGATAGCCCTAAAAAACATAGAAATTTTATAGAAAAAAAGTCTCTAGGACTTACACTTTTAGCTGATGAGGATACAAGTATGTCTCAAAAATATGGTGTATGGCAACTTAAAAAAATGTGTGGCAAAGAGTATATGGGAATAGTTAGAAGTACTTTTA
The DNA here is from genome assembly GCA_012522985.1 of Aliarcobacter butzleri. Lineage (GTDB taxonomy): Bacteria > Campylobacterota > Campylobacteria > Campylobacterales > Arcobacteraceae > UBA6211. The sequence goes on along the minus strand of JAAYJJ010000033.1, from coordinate 24,577 downwards.
TTATAGATCCAAAAGGTGAGATTAAAGCTATATGGTCTAATGTAAAAGTAAAAGGGCATATAGATATAGTAAAAAGCGAGTTAGCTAAACTTCAAAATAGTTAATACTTTTTTTAGTAGATAGTAAGTGGTGTTAGGATCTAAGTGCTAAGATTTATATATAGTTTTTTATTATGGGTAAGGTTTTTGTAGATTGGTACTTTTTTTAAGAAATTATTATATTATAGGAAGTAAGGTTTTAACCTTACCTAAAAGCATTTAAAATTCATAACACCTAACACTAATTACATAACTAAAAACTATCGACTATCGACTATTGACTATTGACTATTGACTCTTTAACATGGATATACTCTGATACTTTGTCTATAATATCTTGATTTATGGTGATATCTAAATTTATAATATATAGATCTATCCCAAAGTTTTGAAGCTTAACAAAATCTTTTTTTGTTACTATAAAGTTTATATCTTTATATAGATCTTGAAGTCTATCTATATCTTCTTGTTTAAACTTATAGTGATCTTCAAAAAACTGATATTTTATATTTTGTGGTAAAAACTCCAAAACCCTTTTTGGTTTAGATATGGCACTAATAAATAGTAGATTTTGTGGTAGCTTTTCTATTTTTTCAATAGATTTTGTTTGATAATCATAAAACGAAAAGCTCACTTTTCTATGAAAATCAATATTTTCTTTTGCTACAATATCTGCATTAAAATACTCTATTTTTGGCTCTTTATACCCACCACTTGGTAAACAAAAAAGATTTGTTGGCTCTTTATAAGGGCGAAGCAAGATATCTAGCTTTAAAATCTCTTTTTTTGAGTAACCATCATCTAAAAATACAACGTTTGCCCCAAGCTCTTTGGCTTTTAGTACTCCTTTTGCTCTATCTTCACTTACTATTACTATGGAATTGGGGCAACTTAGTGCATATTCATATGCCTCATCACCACTTATATCACTTGATACTAGGATATTGCCTTTATTTGCAACTATTTTTAAGCCTTTGGACTCTCTTTTGTAACCTCTTAGAACAATAGCATTATTGGGAAAAATTTTACTTAAAGCTATAGTAAAAGGTGTTTTACCTGTTCCACCTAAGAGTAAATTGCCAATACTAACTACTTTGATACCAAAATCATATGTAGTTTTACCACTTTTTTGGATAAACTTAATAAGACAATATATTAAAGTCAAAGGCAAAAGTAAAGCACTAAGGAGCTGTTGAAAAGGCTTTGGATAGAAAAGATACTCTTCTATCCAAAGTAGGAATTTTTGTCTAAATCTCATATCCATTTATTAGCTATAGAGATAACTTTATCACAAATATAGTTTACATCATCATCACTTAATGATGGATAGATAGGTAAAGATAATATTTGTTGATAAGAGTTTAGTGCATTTAGATATGATGTAACTTTTAGGTTATATTTATGTTTATAGTAACTTAAAAGATGTAAAGGAATAAAGTGTAATCCTGTAGATACACCTTCTTCTTTTAAAGCTCTTGCAAAAGCATCTCTGTTTTTACTTATTTTAATAATAAATTGAGTAAAAATATGTTCATCACTATAAGAAGGTAAACTTACATGCTTGATACCTTCTAATCTTTTTGCATAAATAGCAGCTATTTCTTTTCTTCTTTTAATGAATTTATTTGTTTTTTGAAGTTGAGCTAGACTAAAAGCAGCTTCAAGCTCACTCATATCATATTTATAACCAATATCTATAACATCATAAATATAATCAAGATTGCCATAATCATCATAAGTAGTACTAATAGCATGAGTTCTTAGTAGTTTTGCTCTTTGTGCATACTCTTCGTTATTTGTAATTATTACCCCACCATTGCTTATAGAACTTTTGCCATTTGATGGATTCATAGAAAATATAGTCATATCAGCCTTTAAAGAACCTATGGTTTCATCTTTATAGCTTACTCCTAGGGCATTAGTAGCATCTTCTATAAGAACTATTTTATATTTTGATACTATTTCATATAGTTTATCAAGATCAGGAGTTTGCCCAGCTATAAAAGAGATAATAGCACCTCTTAGTTTTTTGGATTTGTTTTTGGATAGATACTCTTCTAGTTTATCTAAATCAATATTCATAGAGCTTGGATCTATATCTATAAAGATAGGTTCAGCGTCAAAATGTCTTACCACTTCAGGAACATTGGCAAAAGAGTTTACAGACATAACTATTTTATCACCTCTTTTAAGATCCATAGCACTAAGTGCAAGGTGTAATGCAGCTGTTGCATTGCAAGTTGATATAGCATACTCTGCTCCTACAAAGTTTGCTATTTCTGCTTCAAACTCCTCTACTTTTGACTCACCATCAAGCTCTAAAACTTCATCTATTTGATCTATCTCTTCTTTTCCTACCAAAGGCTTATAAAATGGTATCTCCCTAAACATCTTCTCTCCTTACAAATCTACACTATTGCAATTTTGGGTAACGTTCTTTTAAATATAGTATTATTATATCTTAATAACACAAATTCTACAATCTTTTGACTAAAACCATCATTATAAAGCTCTTCTTTTGATCTTTTTTTATCAAATAGCTCTTTTATTACAATATCAAGCTCTTTATAGCTATATCCAAGATCTTCTTCATCTGATTGTCCTTGCCATAGATCTCCACTTGGAGCTTTGCTAATAATTTCATCATTGATACCTAAAACCCTAGCAAAGTCAAAAAGATCACTTTTATAAAGTTCTCCAATAGGGTTAATAGCATAGGCACTATCACCATAAATAGTACTATATCCTAGCATTATTTCACTTTTATTGCTAGTACCTACTACTAAAGAGTGATATTTTGCAGATAGATCAAATAAAACCGCCATTCTTAGCCTTGCACTAAAGTTACCAATTCTAAGCTTATCATTTTGCATAGATTGCTCATATGGTTTTAAAAGTGGTGCAATATCAACTATTTCATAAGAAAGATCAAATTTTTTGCATAAGCTAAGGGCATCTTTTAAGCTTTGATCACTAGAGTAGTGTGTAGGCATAATAACACATTTAAGATTCTCTTTAACTGCTTCTTTGCATAAAACAGCAACAATAGCACTATCAAGTCCACCACTTAATCCTACTATTAAACCTTTTTGTTTTGATTTTTCTAACTCTTTATTTAAAAAATCAATAAGTTTATTTTTTGCTATTTTCTAATTCATATTATCCTCTAAATTTATTTATTTTAATTATATACAATATTTTATTAATATTAAGGTATAATTATATATGAGGTGCATATGAAAATAAACTTATTAAAGCTAAAAACTATTTATATGGTCATTATTTTTATAATCTTAGAAGTGTTGTTATTATTATTTTTATCTTATTATAAAACTATTAAGATAGAAGAGACACAAATAAAAAGTGTTAAAAAACTTGAAATACAACTTGATTCTGTGTTGAATTTTTATTCTACAAGCTCCACTATTTTGATAGATGAGATAATCAATAATAAAAATATTTCCAAGTTTTTAAAAGATATAAATAGTAAAGATAAAGCTATACAATCTAATGCTAGAGTAAAGTTATTTGAGATTTTAAATCCAACATATCAAAGATTATCTAAGCATGGATTTAGGCAATTACACTTTCATGATAGAGAGGGAAATAGCTTTTTGCGTTTTCATGCACCTGAGAATTATGGAGATAATCTTTTTAGTATAAGAGCTACTATTCTAGAAGCTAACAAAAGCAAACAAGCACAATTTGGCTTTGAAGAGGGAAAGATATTTAATGGATTTAGAAATGTTTTTCCTATTATAATAGATGGTGAGTTTTATGGTACTGTGGAGCTGTCCAATGGATTTGAGGCTTTTAGTCAAACATTGCATAAAATTTATCCTTTTGAGTTTAAGCTTATAATCTCAAAAGAGTATGTTGATTTAAAAGTTTTTCCAAGTTTAGTAAGAAAAAACTATATCAATGCCTTAATAAGTAGTAGCTTTTATGAAGAAAACAATAGTGAAAAAATGCTAAAAAAAGAGCATATAAGCCAAGAGATAATTGATAAATTAGATAAAAAGCTTTTTTCAAAAATAGATAAAGAACTTCTATCTTATAAGGCTTTTATAAAGCCTGTTGATTTAGATGGTAAACATTATGTTTTAACATTTTTACCAATAGAAGATTATAATAAAACAAATAATACATATATAATACAGTATATACAAGATAAAAGTATCCAAGAGATACAAAATAGTTATTATCTATCTATTATATTTTCAAATCTTGTGATATTGCTAGGTATTGTTTTTTATTTTATGAGACATTATCTTTTTGAAAAAAATATATTTATGAAAAAAGCATTTACTGATCCACTTACCAATCTTTTTAGTAGAGCTAAATTCAACGATGATATTGAAAGAATTATCGTTAATCAAGATTTAAATAAATATAGTATTATTATGTTTGATATAGATCATTTTAAGTATGTTAATGACTCTTTTGGGCATGATGTAGGTGATATTGTGTTGCAAGAAGTAGCACAAGTTAGTAAAAAAACTCTTAGAGAAAGTGATCTTATATATAGATGGGGTGGTGAGGAGTTTTTGATATTGGTTAAAAATAAAAATAGTAATCATTTATATAATTTAGGTGAAAAGCTAAGAGTAGCAATAGCTTCATATCAATTTACTAAAATAGAGCATCTAACTTGTAGTTATGGGATAGCTATAAGTAAAGATAATGATACAAAAGATACTCTTTTAAAAAGGGCTGATGAGTATTTGTATCTAGCTAAACAAAGTGGGAGAAATTGTGTTATAGTAGATGATGAGTGAGTAGTTATTAGTTATTAGTGGTGAGAGTGGTGGTTAGTGAATGGAGATTAGTGTCTTTTTAGCTATTTGAATATCATCTAAGATTTGAGCTTTTAGCTCTAAAAGATTATCAAATTTTTTATTATCTCTTATTTTATCAATAAATTCTATACTTACTTCACCACCACTAAAATCTATTGTTTTATCTATAATATGTGTCTCTATAGCGTATTTACCATCAGTACTAACGCGATGTCCTATAAAGCTCACACTATTATATGTTTTTGCATTAAGGGTGGTTTTTGTGGCATAAATACCCTCTTTGGGTATTAAAAACTCATTAACATCTAGGTTTAGAGTAGCTACAAATTGCTTTTTGCCTAAGCCTTGCCCTCTTATAACGTTGCCTTTTATAGAGTAGTTTTTGCCTAAAAGTTTATTTGCACTTTTGATATTGCCTTCTTTTAAAAAGGCTCTTATAGTCCTAGAGTGTACAGCAATACCATCTATACTTAGCTCATCTACTACTACAATCTCACCTTTAAAGATCTCTTTTAAGCTAGTGATATTATAGGCTCTATCTTTGCCAAAAGCAAAATCATATCCTACTACTATTTTAGATAGTTTTGGAAAATTACTATATAAAAGCTCTATAAACTCCTTGCCACTTAGGTGTCTGATATCTTGAAGATCATAATAATAAATAGGCAAAGAGCTATAGTTTTCTCTGTTTTTATGTGGAGTTAGGTTGGCATACCCTGTTTCTATTACTATAATAGCACCATTTTTAGGATCTATTTTGGAAAAAAGCTTTTGATGAGCTAAGTGCATACCATCAAAACCACCTATACTTATATCAGTGATTTGTTTTTGTATAGTAGTAAAACTCTTCATCATTTCCCTCTTTTCCACTTAGTTTACTTTTTGTTTGATATATAAGCTCCCATCCAAGTAAACTACAAGCATCACCAAAAGTAATCATAGCTTTTTTGATGGCTTTTTCATCTTTGACTACACCGTGTTTATCTCTTTTGGCTATTTTACCCACTTCAAATTGAGGTTTAAAGAGTATAATAATATGTTTTTTTGCCAATCTATCTATATCTTTTAGGATATGGTGAAGGCTTATAAAAGAGATATCACAAGTAATAATATCAAAAGTAGTGTTTGGGTTAAAATCTCTAATATCACAATTTTCAAAAAACTCTAAGTTTTTATATGATTTTAGGCTTTGATGGAGTTGGTTTGTTCCTACATCTACACAAGTTAGTTTTGATATGTCATTTTGGAGCAAAACTTGAGCAAAACCACCCGTACTACTTCCTATATCAAGCCCATTCATGGTACTAAGATCAAGATCTAGTTCGGCTAAGAAGTATTTTAGTTTATACCCAGCACGACTAACTAAAATATCATCTTCTATTAGCTCAACACTCATGCTTTCATCTACTATAAAAGATGCTTTGGTTATAATAGTCTTATTGACTAAAACTTTATTTGACTTAATTAGTTCACTTGCTTTGTTTCTACTTGCAATTGCAAGGTGTTTTGTTAAATATATATCTAATCTCATAAGAGATATTATAATATAAAGTTTATTATGGAGAGATTTATTGTATTTTGTAGATGAAATTTATAATACCACCATAGAGGTAACTAAATCAAAGTTTATCTCTTTTTTAGCTCCTTATGAAGAGTTTGACACTCTTTTAGAGGAGCTAAAAGCAAAGCACCCTAAGGCTAGGCACTTTATATATGCCTATAGATATTTAAATGAGTATGATCAAGTAGTAGAAAATTGTAGTGATGATGGTGAACCAAAAGGAACTAGTGGTAAGCCTACTTTGGCAGTACTCTCAGGTGCCGAGCTTATAAATAGTGCTATTATAACTGTTAGATATTTTGGTGGAACACTTCTTGGAACGGGTGGATTAGTTAAAGCTTATAGTGATTCGGCAAATGAAGTGATAAAAGAAGCAGATTTAAAAGAGTATAAAAAACTTTTTACAAAAGAGATAGTTATAGAGTATAGTGAGCTATCAAAACTTGAATATCAGCTAAATAAAATAGGTATTGAGATAAAAAACAAGAGTTTTGAAGATAAAGTGACGCTACTTTTAAGTGGAACAAAAGAGCAGTTAGAGAGAATTTAGTTTTTATTTTTTAGTTTTAAGGATTTTTTTTGTATAATCTAAGTTATTTAAAAATTCGGAGAGTATTTTGAGAACACATTATTGTACTGAGGTAGATGTAGATAATATAGGGCAAAATGTCAAGCTTTGTGGTTGGGTAAATAGCAGAAGAGACCACGGTGGAGTAGTCTTTATAGATTTAAGAGACAAAGGCGGGATTATACAAATAGTTTGTGATCCAGCAGACAACAAAGATGCTTGGGCAATAGCAGATATGGTAAGAGATGAGTATGTTTTGGTAGTAGAGGGCAAGGTAAGAGCAAGAGGTGAGGGCTTAGAAAATCCAAATCTTAAAACAGGTAAAATAGAAGTAGTTGCAGATAAAATAACTATAGAAAACAGATCAGCCGCTATGCCTTTTGAGCTAGGAGATGAGAAAGTAAATGAAGAGATAAGATTAAAATATAGATTTTTAGAGCTTAGAACAAAAAGAAGTTATGATATATTTAAACTAAGAAGCAAAGCTTCTATAGCAGCTAGAAATGCTCTTGATAATCTAGGCTTTTTAGAGGTTGAAACACCTATTTTAACCAAATCAACTCCAGAAGGAGCAAGAGATTATCTTGTACCAAGTCGTGTTCATGCAGGAGAGTTTTATGCTTTACCACAATCTCCACAGCTTTTTAAACAGCTTTTGATGGTGAGTGGTTTTGATAGATATTTTCAAATAGCAAAATGTTTTAGAGACGAGGATCTAAGAGCTGATAGACAACCAGAGTTTACTCAAATAGATGTTGAGATGAGTTTTTGTGATCAAGAAGGTGTTATATCTGTAGCTGAAAACTTAATCCACAATATCTTTAAATCTTGTGGTTTTGATATACCAACAAGCTTTAAAAGAATGAGATATGCTGAAGCTATGGAAAAATATGGTACAGATAAACCAGATATGAGATATGGTATGGAGATGGTTGATGTTATAGATATTTTTGCAAAATGCTCAAATGAAATATTTAGCTCTATTGCAAAAGATAAAGTACATAATCGTATAAAAGCTCTTAGAGTTCCAAATGGGGATAATATATTTTCAAAAAGACAAATGAAAGGTTTTGAAGATTATGTTAGAAAATTTGGTGCTAGTGGATTAGGCTATTTTCAAATGAAAGAAGATGGACTAAAAGGACCTTTGGCTAAGTTTTTTGATGAAGAGTCTTTAGAAGAGATAGTAAAAACCACTGAGCTTGAAGTGGGAGATGTTGTATTTTTTGGTGCAGGAAATAAAAAAACTGTACTTGATTATATGGGAAGATTTAGAATCTTTTTAGCAAATGAGATGAATATTATCCCAGAAGATGTTTTTGAGTTTTTATGGGTAGTTGATTTTCCAATGTTTGAGCTAGATGAGGGCAAACTAAAAGCATTACATCACCCTTTTACTATGCCAAAAGATCTAAATATTGCAAATATTGAAGAGATAGAGTCAATAGCATATGATATAGTACTAAACGGTGTTGAACTTGGTGGTGGAAGTATAAGAATACATCAAGAATCACTACAAAATCAAGTATTTTCACTTCTTGGTATAGGCGAAGAAGAAGCTAAAGAGAAATTTGGTTTCTTATTAGATGCATTGAAGTTTGGAGCACCTCCACATGGTGGATTTGCATTAGGACTTGATAGGCTTATTATGCTTATGGCTAAGAGCGATTCTATAAGAGATGTAATAGCATTTCCAAAAACCCAAAAAGCACAATGTTTGATGACTATGGCTCCTAGCGAAGTAAGTGAAGAGCAATTAAAAGAGTTAAATATTAGGGTAAGAAAAGCTATCGCACAATAAATATGAACTAAAAGAGGAAGATGAGTTGGTTTTTGTAAAAGATATAATAGATACAAAAAATATAAGATTATCCAAAGATGCCTCTATATATGAAGCTATCAAAGGTTTGAGTAGTTTTAAACAAGAGGCATTGGTAGTAGTTGATGATATATCACAAAAACCAATTTGTACATTTACTCAAAGAGATTTAGTTCATGTTTTAAGTAAAAATATACCCTTAGATCAAAAAGTAAGAGAGTATAATCAAAAAGAGCCAATAACTATAAATCAACATAGAACCATAGAGTATGCTCTAAGTGTATTGGTAGATAATAATATAAGAAGAGTGGTTTGTGTTGATGATAGTGGTAGATTTGTAGGACTTGCATCACAAAAACATATGATTAAATATATGGAAGAGGAGTCTTTTAAAACAAATCTATTGGTTTCAAATATTATTTCACAAAAATCTGCTCTTATTACTATAAAACAGACTTCAACTATCAAAAAAGCACTAGAGATTATGACTAAGAATCAAATAAGTTCAGTAGTGGTAGTAAATAATAATAACAAAGCTATAGGACTTTTTAGCGAAAAAGAGCTATTAAGTATGATGGCATTTAATATGAATTTAAATATTAAACTTGAAGAGTTGGATATTTTGAAACTTGATAAAGTTAAATATAGTGATCCACTAAAAAGTGTAGTTGATAATATGTCAAGTAAAGATCTATCTATAGTTTTAGTTGTTGATGGACAAGAAAATCCTCTTTCTATTATAACTACAAGAGATATTGCTTACAATATCCAAGGACAATATAATATTTTCTTAGAAAATAAGTTAAAAAGCGTTAAAACTACACTTAACTATATAGGTGAGCTTATAGTAGAGGTTTGTACTGATAATAATACACATATAATACAGTGGATAAATGAAGCTAGTATCAAAAGATTTGGCAAAATTATATTGGATAAAGCAATAGAAGATGTTATAGGTGATAAAAACTGGGAACTAATCTATAAACAAGTTAAAATCACTCAAAAATGCACTAGAAAAAAGATACAAGTAGAAGATTATTATTATGAAGTAATCTGTTCATACCATTTTGTTGATAATAAAGAGACATTACTACTTATTTTAAGAGATGTAACAGATTATGAGAATAGAGTAAGTTGTGAAGTTCAAAAAAGAGAAGAGAAAGAAAAAGAGTTATATCTACTACAAAATGTTATAAATCAACAATCAAGTTTAATTATAGTACTAAATAAAGAGGCTATAGAGCTTTCTAATAAAAGTTTTTTGGAGTTTTTTAAGATAGAAAATATCAATGAATTTCATAAACAATATGGAACGATAAGTGATACTTTTATTAAACACCCTTCGTTTTTTTATTCAACTAGTAAAGGTGATGATTGGATTTTAGAGATTAAGTCACTTGGTGAAAAAGATAGAGTAGTTTCTATTTTAGATGTTCAAAAAATAGAGCCAAAGGCCTTTTCTGTACAGATTAATCCACTTATTAAAAATAGCAATAGATATGTTATAACGTTTACAGATATAACAGATATCAAACAAGAGTCACAAAAATACTACTATCATGCTACACATGATCTTTTGACAAAGATATATAATAGATCTTATTTTTTAGATCATTTAGCTCATGAAATATATAGTAGTTCAAGAAGTAAGATTCCTTTTTCCTTGATAGTATTTGATATAGATCACTTTAAAAAAATAAATGACTCTTTTGGGCATCTAAAAGGTGATGAGGTTTTGATGCTTTTAAGTAATACTGTTAAGTTAAATATTAGAAAAAATGATCTCTTTGCTAGGTGGGGTGGGGAAGAGTTTGTTTTATTGCTTACAAATACTATTATAGAAGATGCCTTTAAATTTGCAAAAAACTTAAAAGAGATAGTACGAAATATACAAATTGATGATGTTGATCGTATAACTGCTAGTTTTGGAGTAAGTGAATATATCTTAGGAGATAGTCAAGAAAGTATATTTAATAGAGCTGATGAGGCTTTATATAGGGCTAAATCTTTTGGTAGGGATAGAGTAGAAAAATAACAATAAGTAGCAACACAAAAGTATTGCTACTATTATAATATATAGATTAAGAGAGTCTCATTTTTTCTAAACGTTTTTTCTCTAAAAACATCTTATCTTGGAATTTTTTATTTTTATTTTTTGCAAAAACTTGCATATCTTCAACTTCATCCATCTCATCAACAATCTCTACACCTAAAAGAGTCTCTATAGCATCTTCTAATGTTACTACACCACTTGTTTGGTTATAGTTATCATATACAATAAAAAGATGAGTTTTTCTTTTGACAAAGAGATCTATTAGGGCTGAAACAGGTACATTTTCAGAGATTTTGTGAACTCCAACCATAACATCTCTTAAAAGTTTATCATCATGCTCTTCAACGCTCTCTTCTAAAATAGTTTGTGAAAATGCAATACCAACTATATCATCAATACTCTCTTCATATATAGGAATCCTTGAGTGAATATACATCTTATCATCTTCAACAGCATCTCCAACGGTGATATTGGCTTTTAGAGCAAAAACAACACTTCTTGGAGTCATAATATCTTTTGTTTTAATATGTTTTAGCTTAAGTAAGTTTTCTATTAAAATACCCTCTTTTGATTGAATAGAACCTTCTTTTTCCCCCATAGCTACAACAGCCATAATCTCATCTCTAGAAAATGAGCAATTTAAGTTTTTCTTACCTTTTGAGATAAAATTAGTAAGAAGTGTTGAAAACCAAACTAAAGGATAGGTGATTTTAATCATAAAAGAGATTAAATAAGCTGTAGGGATAATTAAACTTTTCCAATAAATAGCCCCTATAGTTTTAGGAATAATCTCTGATACATATAAGATTAATAGTGTTAAAATAAATGCTATTAAAGTTTGCCACTCATTACCAAAAAGTAGTTGTGCTTGAGCACCAACACCTGCTGCACCCATAGTATGTGCAAATGTATTTAGTATCAAAATAGATGATATTGGCTTGTCTATATTTAATTTTAGATCTTTAAAGAGTTCAATACCCTTTGATTTATTCTCTTTAGAGATAGTTTCTATATATGATGTAGTACTTGATAGTAAAACAGCCTCTAAGACTGAACATAAAAAAGAGACAAGTAAAGCTAAGACTAGATAAGTAATTAAAAGAGTCATATAATAGACTCCAAAACAGAAAATTGTAAGTTGCACCTACGATCAGATGACATAAAGTTAATCCTTTGTAATAATTTTAGATGCAATTGTACCATAAATTTATGGTATTTGGTATAAAATTATACCAAATACTATAAAATCTTTACTTACAAGCCTCTATAGCTTTTTGTAGTATCTCTGTAGCAGCTGTTTTATCTTTGTACTCTTTTACTTTTACCCATTTGTTAGGTTCAAGCATTTTATATGTTTCAAAGAAGTTTTTGATTTTGTTTAGTTGTGAAATAGGTAGATCTTCTAGAGAGTTTACTGCATCAAATGTAGGATCTATTTTACTAACAGGAACAGCTACAAGTTTTTCATCCATACCAGCTTCATCTTCCATTACAAGTACACCTATCAATCTACAAGCTATTACACTTCCAGCTTGTAAAGCTTGTTCACCCAATACCAAAATATCAGCAGGATCTCCATCATCTGCTAGTGTATTTGGTACAAAACCATAATTTGCAGGGTAATACATTGCACTATAAAGTATTCTATCTACTACAACTGCACCACTATCTTTATCTATTTCATACTTTATGCTTGATCCATAAGGGATTTCTATTAAAGCATTTACTTTATCTGGGTTGTTTCCACAAGGGATTTTATCTAAAAACATTATTTATCTCCTAAATTAAATTCTATTTTTTCTTTTTTTAAAAAATTAACAAAAAGTTCAAAATTTTCTTCTACTATTATGCTATTGTAACCACTTAAATGAATAACAGTCTTTCTTATACTACCCTCTATTTGAGGTAAAGATGATAGTTCTATTTCTTTATCAAGCTGATGCATAACATCTATAAGAGTATTTTCAGATGTTAGTGCTGTTAAAACTTTTTTGTATTTATTATACCCTTTTGGATAGTATCTATCAAGAGCTTGTTTTACCATATGGTGTGCCATAGATGGAAAACCAGGGGTGAAAAAAAATCTCTTATCTAGATAAAAACCTGGGACATTTGTTACAATATTGTCTAAAAGTCCAGAATTTACTGGTAGATTTGCCATATTTATACGATGTGGATAAGAGTCATTTCCAAATCTTTGCAAAATTAACTCTTTTGCTTGTTGGTTTTGCTCCATTTTACCATCACGAAAAACTTTTGCAGCTACATCTCTTGTATAATCATCAGGAGTTGCACCTATTCCACCAAAACTAAACATAACACTATTTTTATCATTTTTGATAAATCTAAAAATATCTTCCATAAACTTAGGATCATCATCTATAATAAAAGAGGCTTTTTGCTCAAATCCTCTTTGTAGTAACTCATTATTTATAAACTCAAAATGTCTATCTCTTCTTCTACCATTTAGTAGTTCAGTACCTATTATAACACTATAAAAGTTTGGTTGTTGTATATCCATTGATATTTAGCAAACTTTGATTCTATTTTGTATAAATGTATCCATCTCATCAACTATCTCTTCGATAGTTCTTTCACCATTGATTTTGTGTAAAAGTCTTTTTGCTGTATAAAACGCTTGAATCTCTGCTAAAGGGTCGGTATAAACTCTCATTCTATTGTTAAATACTTCATTATTATCATCAGCACCTCTAGCACGCCCAAGGACTCTATCTCTAGCAACCTCTTCACTAACAACAACTTCTATAACATTTACTAGTTTTACATCTTGCTCTTTTTCTAGGTATTTATCAAGCTCACTCATTTGTTCACCACTTCTTGGATAACCATCTATGATTACTACTGGTGTTGGAGCATTTTTAATAGCACCTACTATTGTTTCTATTACTATTTCTATTGGTACAAGATTACCAGCACTTACATAAGAGTCTATTAGTTTACCTCTTTGGCTTCCACTTGCAACTTCAGCTCTAAACATATCACCAGTACTATAGTGTGTAATATCTTCATGCTTTTGTGCTATAAGTTCCGCATCAGTTGTTTTTCCACTCCCTGGCGCACCTATTATTAAAAAAAGTTTTTTCATAATTATTTCCTTTTTGAGTTTTGGGCAATTTTACCCTATATTTATAGCATTTAAATAGCAATTTTATCAAAGTATTGCTTATTATAAGTTGATATCATTTGATATTTTTTTATATCTTTTCATATTACAGTTGCTTTTACCTACTACTATCTCTTTTTGTTTTTGTTTTTTTAATGGATCTTTTTCTACAAAAAGCGACTTATAAGTCCATGGATTAAGCCCTGTATAGTACATTAACGTTGAATATGTACTAGGTGTTGGAGTAAAAATTTGCACTTGTTCAGGAGAGAGTTTTAGCTCTTTGTTGGCAAACTCTTTTAGTTTGTTCATATCCTCTTGGCTACTTCCAGGGTGAGCTGCTATCATATAATATGTTAAAAACTGTTTTTTACCTAGCTGTTTATTTAGAGTATCAAACTTTGCTTTAAACTCTAAAAGAGTCTTTTTATTTGGTTTTCCCATTAAAGAAAGAATTTTCTCCTCACTATGCTCTGGAGCTATTTTCATCTGCCCTGATACATGGTGAGTAACTATCTCTTTTAGGTACTCTTGTCCATAGAGTTTATCTTCATTTATTAAATCATATCTTATTCCAGAGTTTACAAATACTTTTTTAACACCTTTTGTATTTCTTATCTCTCTTAACAAATCTATTTGTCTTTTGTGATTTGGTTTTAGAACTTCACACATATCGCTTCCAAGACATCGTTTTTTATCGCTACAATCGCCTTTTTTAAGCTTTTTATCACATTCAAAACCATACATATTAGCAGTTGCTCCACCGATATCACTAATAATACCTTTGAAATTTTTATCTTTTGTAAAGCTAACCACCTCTTTTAAGATAGATTTTTCACTTCTACTTCTTATGGTTCTTCCTTGATGAACACTAATAGCACAAAAGTTACACTCTCCATAACATCCATGATGAGTAGTAATAGAGTACTTTATAGTCTCCATAGCCCTTACAAATCCTTGCTTTTTATAAAAAGGATGAACATCTCTTTCATAGTGCAAGTCATAAACACTATCTATTTCATTTTCACTTAGATAAAACTCTGGAGGATTTTGTATAAGATATCTACTATCTTGTTTTTGCATAAGCCCTTTGGCTGTTATTGGATCAGAGTTTTTATAATAAGTATGAAATGAGTTTATAAATTTGATTTTATCTGATTTTACATCATCATATGAATCAAGCTCTATAAACCCATCTTTTGGCTCTTTTGAGATATAACAAACTCCTCTTAAATCTCTATAATCTTCACTACTATTTAGGCTATTTGCTAGTTTTATAATAGTTTTTTCAGCCATACCATAGAGTAAAATATCAGCTTTTGCATCAAAAAGTAGAGATTTTCTTATATTATTGCCCCAAAAATCATAATGAGCCACTCTTCTAAGACTAGCTTCAATACCACCTAAGACTATAGGAACTGTATTTTTAAAATATCTTCTAATAAGCCCTGTATAGACTATACTTGCTCTATCTGGACGGCGGTTGTTTATACCATTTGGAGTAAAATCATCGTTATTTCTTCTTTTTTTATTTGCAGTATAATTTGCTACCATACTATCTACAAGCCCAGCACTAACACCCCAAAAAAGCCTAGGCTCACCTAGTCTAGTAATATCATCACTATCTATATCTGGTTGGGCTATAATTCCTACTTTATATCCATAAGAGTGTAAAACATTGCCTATAATAGCTATACCACTATATGGTGAATCAATATATGTATCACCTGAAACAAGAATAATATCTAGTTGTTTTATATTTAGTTTTTCTAACTCTTCTTTAGTTGTTGGTAAAAACAAATTTTTCCTTAAGCTTATAGTTATTTGTCATATTATACAATTAAATACTAAAATATATCTTGTAGGATTAGTTATGTATATGGAAACTATTATGAAAAAGATAGACTCTTTGCCACCTTTACCACAAACTCTTATAAGGCTTCAAGAGTTTAAAGAACAAGGATCTAATGATATTAAAGAGCTTATTTCTATTATAGAAAAAGATCCTTTAACTATTTCAACTCTATTAAAGGTTGCAAACTCAGCTATGTTTGGTTTTGTAAGTAAAATTGAAACCCCATCAAGAGCAGTCAATCTTTTGGGAATAGATTTTACTATATCTATAGCACTAGCTAGTAATATATCAAAAGCTGTAAATACAAACTTACAAAGTTATGGAAAACAGAGTGATGATTTTTTAGATATTGCGAATTTGCAAACAACATTTATTAATCTATGGATATCAAAAGTAGATCCAAAACTTAAAGATGAGCTTATAATACCAGCTTTTTTACAAGAAAGTGGAAAATTTTTGATTAGTGATATTATCAATACTCTTGGAGTAAATAGTAGTTTTTTACAAGAGGTAAATAGTAGATTTGATGATATTACTAGTGTTGAAAAAGAGTTTATTGGTATAACTACAAGTGAAATTACTGCTGCTATTTTTAGGCATTGGAACCTTACACCAAGTATTATTAATACTATTAGATATAGTGATGAACCTTTACAAGCTTCTACATTGCTTCAAAAATATGCACAAGTTTTATATATAGCAAAACTTATATGCAATATAATCAAACCTTTTGATCAAAAAGTAATAGATAAGGCGTTAAAAGATGCACAAGAGTTTGGTTATGAAGAAAAGCCTTTAAAAGAGGCTATTTTAAAACTACAAGAAAAAATCAAATCAGATAAAGAGTAAATAAAACTTATAAATCTTACTAACTATATTAGAAATTATTATATCGTAGTATTATAATTTCTAATTTTAAAATTAACTATATAATAAAAAATGAATTTTTCTAACTTAATTTAAATTTTATAAGAAATCTTAATAAAAGTATGCTATGATTTTATTGTGTTAAAAGCAAATCAAAGAAAGGAGTTGTTATGTCTAACACAAAAATTAACACTATTGCAGAGTTTTATGAAAAGAACTCAGAGTTAGCAGACAAGTTGTTGTGGGATCGTGAGGTGGATCCTGTTACAAGAAGAGGATTTTTAAAAAAAAGTAGCCTTATAGCTATGGCTGCTGTTGTTGGATCAAATATTCCATTTGCCGATAAAATGCCAAGTGGTCTTATTCCTATAGCTTTGGCTGATGCAAATGTAAAGGTTGATCTATATGGCAAAAGTGCAGAGCTTGTGCTTTTGGAAGAAAAACCACTTACACTAGAGGCTCCAGCATATCTTTTGGATGATGATATTACTCCAAATGATAAGCTTTTTGTTAGAAACAATGGTATTCCACCTGAAAGTGTTGATGCTAAAAACTGGACTTTAACTATAGATGGTGAGGCTATGAAAGAGCCAAAAGTCTATACTTTAGATGAAATAAAAAGCAAATTCAAACACTATACGTATCAGTTATGGATAGAGTGCGGAGGTAATGGAAGAAAACATTATGTCCCAAAAACTAGAGGAAATCAGTGGGATACTGGTGCTATAGGATGTCCTATTTGGAAGGGTGTTAGACTCAAAGATGTACTAAAAGATGCAGGTTATGATAAAAGTAAGGCTGTATATATAGGATATCATGGTGGTGATACTCACCTTAGTTTAGATCCAACAAAGGAGGTTATCTCTAGAGGTGCACCTATAGAAAAAGCCTTAGAAGATGAGACTATTTTGGCTTTTGAGATGAATGGTGGAGAGATACCTTTGATTCATGGAGCACCGCTTAGGCTTTTAGTTCCTGGATATCCAGCATCTTCAAGTGGTAAATGGCTAAAAGGAATATCAATAAGAGATAAAGTTCATGATGGTACTGGTATGGCTGGATCTACTTATAGATTACCTTGTGATCCTGTTGCCCCTGGAGAAAAAGTTCCTGTAGATGATGAACATTTTTGTATTATAGAAGCTATGCCTGTTAAATCTATTATTACAAGTCCAAAAACAGAATCTACTGTTAAATTGGGAGAGACTCTAAAAATAAGAGGTAAAGCTTGGGATGGTAAAGGTGTAGTAAAAGAGGTTTTTATATCTATTGATTTTGGTGCAACTTGGCAAAAAGCTAAGTTGGCAAAAGGAAGAAATAAATTTGCATGGCAAGTTTTTGAAGCTGATATAAAATTCCCTAAAAAAGGATATTATGAGATATGGTCAAGAGCTGTAGATCCAAAAGGGGTAGGGCAACCTATGGTTACTCCAGGATGGAATCCTAGAGGATATGCTAACAATATGGCTCACAGAATATCTGTTGTAGTGGGATAAGTAGGAGGATGATGTTATGACTAAGATTTCAAAAAGTCTCATTTTTGCTCTATTTATTGGATTAGTAAGCACATCTTTAAATGCTCAAGAGCTAGATCCAGATACTGGATTAAAGATAGCTACAGGATATGAAACAGTAAAAAATAACTGTACATATTGTCATGGACCTAGCCAAATAACTAAAGCAACATTAAGTAGATCAGAGTGGCTAGATGCTATTCGTTGGATGCAAGAAGAGCAAGGGCTTATGGAATTTGATGAAGATACTGAAAAAGAGATACTTGATTATTTAGAGGCTAACTACTCATAATCAAAACCTACTACTAAGAGTCTATCTTAGTAGTAGGAATTTTTGGTATTGTTATCTCAAAACAAGCACCTACTCCAAAAGAATTTTGGGTATTTGATACTTTTATAAAGCCTTTGTTAAAGTGTTCATTTAAGATAATAGAGCTCATATAAAGTCCAAGTCCTGTACCATGTAAAGCCTGTTTTGTAGTAAAGTGTGGATCAAAAATCTTATCTATAATCTCCTCACTTACTCCTCCAGCGTTATCAGTGATTAATATTTTAATATATTCATCATCTTCTAAAAGCTCTAGGAAAACATATTTATCATTTATCTTATTTGCTACTAAAACATCTTTTGCATTTGTTAGGATATTTAAAAAAACTTGCGATAATAGGTTTTCATTTCCATAATATTTAATATTGTCATCTAGTTTAGTCTCTAGGGTGATAAAGTTATTTTCATAAGAGGCTTTAATAATATGGATGGTACTTTTGATAGAGTTACTTATAAAAAACTCTTTTATTGGTTGATCTTTTTTGAAAAAATTTCTAAAATTCTCTATAGTTTGAGATAAAAATTCTGCTTGATTTAAAATATGATCATTGGCTTCAGTGATATCACTACTTTCTAATATCCCAAACTCATTTTTTAGCTTCAAAGCACTTATAGCAGCTGTTATTGCACTAAGTGGTTGTCTCCATTGATGAGCTATATTACCTAGCATCTCTCCTAGGGCTGCTAGTCTAGATTGTCTTTGAAGTAGCTCATCTTGTTGTTTGTTTTTTTCTAGCTCTATTAAAACTTGTTCTTTTAATGTTTCGTTTAGTCTATTTAGCTCTTGGGTTTTTTTATCTACCTCTTTTTTAAGAACCAATTCATACTCTTTTGACCCAGTAATATCAAGATGAGTTCCTACTATTTTAATAACTCTACCTTTGCTGTCTTTTAAAAATACTCCATTTACCTCTACCCACGCCCATGAACCATCTTTTCTTTTTAGTTTATGCTCTACTAAAAATTTATGATTTAAGGTAAGCTGATTTTTTACATCTTTATCTATCTCTTCAAAGATCCCTTCTTCAAATAAGTTTTTCCAGTTATCAAAACTTAGATCTAACTCATTGTTTTCATATCCTAGCATCTCAAAGCAGTTTTTATCCCAAATAAAATCATAACTATCAACACTTCTTTCCCAAATACCTATTTTGGAGGCTTCAAGTGTAATATCTAGCTTTTTCTTTGCTTCTAGGATTTGTAACTCTTTTTGTTTGGCTTCAGTAATATCTATAATAAAACCACCTATACCTATATGATTACTATTTAGTATAACTGGAAATTTATGTACTTGATATATTTTATTTGATATTTGTCGTTCTGCAAAAACTCTCATACTATTTTTTATAATATCTTGTTCATTGTCGATATAAAAACAATCTTTTTTGCCCAAAATCTCAAAATCATTTTTACCTATAATTTCAACATACTCTTTTCTAAAAAACTCTTTTAATGCTTTGTTTACTACAAGGTATTTTGAGTTTTTATCTTTTATAAAAACATATTCAACCATAGAATC
Organism: Aliarcobacter butzleri; assembly: GCA_012522985.1. Classification (GTDB taxonomy): domain Bacteria; phylum Campylobacterota; class Campylobacteria; order Campylobacterales; family Arcobacteraceae; genus UBA6211. Next base: position 4,532 of record JAAYJJ010000033.1, on the reverse strand, counting down.
AAGAAGAGTTTTATATCGTTTTTCATTGGCTATTAGGACTTTTTGAGATATTTTTATAGCCTCTAACATTTTATTCATAGTATCAGATAAAACAAATATCTCCTTAGCACCACTAGAGTTTATAGGCTCACAACATTTTGTATTTAGAATATTTTTTTTCTCAATATGGTTTACTATTCTTGAGATAGGATTTAGTATTAAATAATTAATTATTAAAAATAGTGCCAAAATCAATATAAAAGATAAAACTATAACACTTATAACTATTTCTAAAATAATCTGATTTAACTCTTCTTGAATATAGTGATCTGTTAAAAAGATAGTTACTTTTCCTATTTGAATATTTTGTTTATTATATATATCTTCTTGAAGTTGGTAAAAACTATCTAAAATAGTTGCTTTATGAGTAGGATCTTGAGAGTCAAAATCTACTATTTTGTTAAAATCTACCTTTATTTTACCAGATAAATAGATATCTTCACCCAAAATCTTACCAGTTTGGTAATCTTCTACTAAAATAGCTAAAAAATATCTATTTGATAGCTGATTGGATACTATTTTTTCATACTCATTTGGTGAATAGCTCTCTATATAGGTTTGTATATTGTTTTTTAGGGAGCTTATTGTAAGTTCACTATTAGCTAATGTTTCTTCTATTTTTCGCTCTTTAGAGGTATGATACCAATAAAAGGTAAAGCTAGACATTACTAAGCTAATAATTATAACTATCCCTAGTGTAAGATAGATATATAATGAGTATTTTTTATTAAACATATATGCTCTTTTAGTTTTCTATACCTAATACATTTTTTTGAATAATTGGTAAAAGTTCATCTATATTTAAAGAATGCACTGTTAAGACAGGTAACTCTATAAATCTATCTACTTTTTGATTATTTTTATGTTTATCCATATTTATAACTGCATATTCACCCATTAAATAAGGTTGTTGCATAGCAGCAGCTACTAAGATACCTTTTGGAATCATATCCAAAAACTCAGGTTCTGCATCAAATGTGATTAGAAGTATTTTATTTTCATAACCAAGTTCTTTAATAGCATCTAAGGCACCTTGATATTTATCAGATCCTTGAAGCCATAAAGCTTTGATATTTGGATATTTTAAGATTAGTTCTTTTGAAAAAAGATAAGTCTCTTCATATGAAAAATCAACTTGTTGTTTAATATCTGCTGTTTTTATGCCATATTCATCAAGAGCCTTTACAAAACCAGCTGTTCTTTGTTTGCCATTTGTTCTTTGTTGGGGAATAGAGATTATACCTACACTTCCATCAGCAATATTCTTATCTTTCATAGTTTTAGCAAGAGTTAAGCCTAGATTATATGCACCATCAAAGTTATTTGATGAGATAAATGAAAGATACTCTCCATTATCAGCACCAATATCAGATATAACTACAGGTATATTTGCATTTTTTGCTAGTTTTAAAACAGTAACACAAGATGAAGATGTAATAGGAGAGATAATAATACCATCAACATTATCTTGTATAGCCTTTGCAACAGATGAAAGTTCAGTTTTCTTGTCATTATTTGAGCTTAAAATCTCTACTTTATATCCTAACTCTTTTGCTTGTGATTTAATACCCTTTGACATAATCTCCCAAAATGGTATAGAGATATCAGAGACTATATAAGCTAATTTCTTCTCTTTATTTGTAGAAGCAAATAATAGACTTTGCATAACAAAAATAACTAATAACACTCTCGTAAAATAAAACATTTAATACACCTCATATTAAAAAATAATATAAACTTAATTTATACTTGAAGCCCTATTTTATCTAATTTACTTTGAATAAAAGCTTTAACGTTATCATAATAAATAGTCTCTTTAAAATCTTCAAACTTACATCCAGCAGCATTTTTATGTCCACCACCATTGGCTAGTTTAGAAGCTAATAAACTAACATCAAGCTTATCTTTTGCCCTAAAAGAGGCTATTCCTCTTTTACTTATATCTATAAAAAAGTCAAAATCTTCATTTTGTTTTAAAAACTGATTTGCAACTATAGAAATAGATCCTAAGGTATAAGTTAAAATTCCTTTTTGATTATGATATGTTACTAAAAGTTCCTCTTTTTTATCACTTAACATCTTTACTAGTTTACTAGCTACAAGATTATCTATTGTGTCATTCTTGCCTGTTACGTTTAAATACTCTTTTTTGATTTTGTAAAACTCTTCATCAAGAGCTATATGTCCATTTTGTTTAAAGATATATTTTGCAGCAGTTTTAAGTAAAAACATTCTATATACTCTACTTTCATCAGGGAATAAAAACTGATTTATCTCTCCACACTCTTTCATAAGTCTCATACAAACTTTACCAAACTCAAAGTTATACTCCTCATGTTCTAACCAAATATCTACAGCATTTACAGCATCAACTAAAGGCTCTAGCCATTGTTTAGTTTCAATATCTAAATCAAAATTTTCTACAAAATAATCATATACTATTTTACTAGCACTTCTTTTGATATCCAAAAAATACCACTCAAACTCATCAGCACTCTTTTGTCCAGAGATATGGTGATCTAAAAGTTGAAGTTTAATCTTATATCCATTGTTATTTAGTTCATTTATAGTTTTATTTAAACTTTTTGATTCATCATAGTTTAGATTTAAATCACTAATAACAAATAAAACCTCACTACCATTGTCAAGTTCTTTTATTTTATTGATAACAAACTCTAAAGCGAGTTTTACTTCAAGCCCGTAGTTTGCGTTTAAATATATACCATCAGCAAATATCTCTTTTGCTATAAGATGACAAGTATATCCATCTAGATCTGTGTGAGAGATGTGAAAATATTTCATTTTAGAAGTTCCTTTAGTGTTAAATCGTTTAAAAATCCATTTATTTTATTTTGAAGTTTATTTAAAATAGGCCATATACCACAAGTAATAGCTTTATTATTTGGACAATCATAAGGTGATGAAGAGCATTCAAAAACAGCTGGAGTTTTCTCTTCAGCAGCTATTGTTATATCCAAAATAGTTATCTCCTCACTTTTTTTTGCTAAAACAAAGCCACCATTTACACCTTTATAAGATAAAACTATACCACTTTTTGCTAAATTTTGTAAGATTTTTGCAAGAAATGATTTTGAGATATTTAATCTACTTGATAAAACATCTACATTAACAGGGGTGTTGCTTTGAGCAATAAGAATCAAAGATAACAGAGCATATTCACTCTTTTTAGTAAGTAACATACAGTTTTCCTAATAAATTTTGCTATATTTTACTATGATTGCTTTTAATTAAAGATTAAATGAGATAAAATAAGTCTTATTTGTAGTTGTTGTGAGAAAATATGGGGCATATACGCCCCATAGTAGTTATTTTGCTCTAATTCCAAGTTCACTTACTAATGTAGTAAATCTATTGTAGTCTTTAGATTTTAAGTAGTTAAGAAGTCTTTTTCTTTTACCTACCATTTTTAAAAGACCAAGTCTTGATGAGTGATCTTTGTGATTTATTTTTAAATGCTCTGTTAATACAGCAATTTGTCTAGATAACAATGCTACTTGAACTTCAGCAGAACCTGTATCTTTATCGTTTCTTTGATGCTGAGAAATAATTTGTGTTTTTACTTCCTGATCTAAAGCCATGATGACCTCCTGATTGGTATATATTCATTTTATAAATGAGCCGAAATGATATCAAAAATATTCTTAAACTTTCTTTATAAGCACTTATGTTTTAATATTATCTTATATCGTACTAAAAAAACCTCTCAACAAAATCATTGATTTTATCCAATATTCTTGAGATTATTTTTCTTCGCTCTAGATATTTTGGACTATCTACTAAAGTTTTAGCTATATCGTTTGCTAAAGGAACTCTTTGCTCATAAAGATATGTATCAATCACTTTTTTTAGCTCATTTGATTTTAGATTTTCCTCTTTTACTATTAGCTCAAATGCTTTTTGTTTTTCACTATCCCAATATTTATCAAATTCATCTTCTATATCATCACTATTTTTTATATGAATAAGATTTTCTTCTATAAACTTTTCTATTAGTTCTTTTTTACTTCTTAGTTGAGGGTTGTTATTTAAAATATTTGTGATAACTTCTCTTTGTTTGATTTTATCATCACTATCTTCTGTATCTTTTAGCAAAGATAGTAGTTTTAAAATATATACTACATTTATCTCATCTTTATGGATTAACTCTAGCTCAAAATCAACATCTTCTAAGATAGATACCTTTTCTTTATCTCTATTTGTACTAGGTTTAAGATCTAGATATTTACTTTTATACTCTTCAAACTCTTGCTCACTCATAGCTAAATCAGCCCATTTAAAATCACTAAATCCGCTTAAGATATTTTTGACTCTTAAAAGCTCTCTAAAGGCCTTTACAAACTCTAGTTTTTCCTCTTCACCATATAAGCTACTAACACTTTCAACTGTTGGAGCTATTAGCTTTAGGGTATCATATTTATTATCAAAAATCTCAACATAGCTCTCATATGGTTGCATGATTATTATCTCTTTTG
>JAAYJJ010000032.1 GCA_012522985.1 Aliarcobacter butzleri | reverse complement strand
TTTATAACCCTAGCTCCAGCAAATCCCACTAAAGCCCCCGGTTCTGCTATAATAATATCACCCAAAAATGCAAATGATGCACTAACTCCTCCCATTGTTGGATCAGTTAAAACTGAAACATATGGTATTTTTGCGGCATCTAGCTTTTTAAGTGCTGCTGAAGTTTTTGCCATTTGCATTAAAGAAAAAGTACTTTCTTGCATCCTAGCTCCACCACTAGCACTTACAATAATAAGTGGATCTTTATTTTCTAAAGATCTATTTACAGCACGAACTATTTTTTCACCCTCAACTGAACCTAAACTTCCACCCATAAAAGCAAAATCAAAAACTACAAGTTGAGTCTTTGTGCCTTCTATAAAGCACTCTCCACTAACAACGGAACTTGTTCTCCCACTTTTTTGGTATGCCTCTTCAAGTCTTTTTTTGTAACTTTTTTTATCAACAAAATCAATAGGATCTGTTGGTACCAAATCTGCATCAAACTCAACGAAGCTATCTTCATCACAAATAAGCTCTATTCGTTTTTTTGCACCTATCCTCATATGAAAATTACATTTTGGACAAACATTATTTAAGTTTTCTAATTCTTTAAAAAACATTAATCCTTCACAACTTGGACACTTTACCCAATGGCTACTAGGTGAGCTTTGTTCTATTTTTTGTTCTTGTGTTAGTTCTTGTTTTAACTTATTGAATAAACTTTTTAAGTTCATATTCTACTCCAATTTTAGACTATTTTAGCCCTTTAAATAATTCTATACAATCTAACTGTTCCCAAGGATATGACCCTCTTCCTACTTGTCCATAAGCTGCAACATCAGCATACAAAAATGTATCACTACTTGGAGCATCAAGACTAAACTTTTTTGTTATCCAATTTGGTGTAAGTGGGAAGTTTTGCATAACAAAACTTGACAACATTTCATCAGATATACCATCTTTTGCGGTATTCATAGTATTTACAGTAACAGAAACTGGTTTTGCAACACCTATAGCATATGAGATCTGAACTAAAGCTTTTTTTGCTAGATTTGCTGCAACTATATTTTTGGCTATATATCTAGCCGCATAAAGTCCACTTCTATCAACTTTTGTATAATCTTTACTACTTTGAGCTCCGCCACCAATAGGTGCATAACCACCAAAACTATCAACTATAAGCTTTCTTCCAGTTAGTCCGCTATCATGTAAACTAGAGTGACTTACATACTTACCTGTTGGATTTATATGTATTATACAATCATTTGGATTATAAAGTTCTTTTGGTAAACCTGTATCATCAATAAGTTCTTTGATAAGTTTTCTAACACTATCTATATTCATAGATGACACACAAGGTGCACTTACTACAATAGTATGTATTTTTTGTGGTTTTGCATGATCAAAGTTCTCTTTTGTTATATAATCCATTGTAACTTGAGTCTTAATATCCACACCTAGTTTATCTGGATTGTTTAGTGCATATTCATAGACTTTATCAGCTAACATTCTAGCATATGTTATAGCACTTGGCATATATTCACTAGTTTCACAATCAGCATAACCAAACATTATACCCTGATCACCAGCACCTATCTCTCCATCTTGCTTATCAACACCTTGATTTATATCTGGACTTTGGCGATTTAATAAAACTTGTACTTCTACATCATCAGGGTGTAAACACTCATCTTTTGTAAAGTAATCTTTACCATCATAGCCTATTTTTTTAAGAGCATTAATAGCTATATTTTTATAATCCTCTATAGTAACTGTTGCTTTTGTAGTTACCTCTCCACCAATAATAATATGTTTTCCTGCTACAAAAACCTCACTAGCAATCCTGCTTTTTGGATCTTGTATCAAAAGAGCATCAACTATGCTATCAGCTATAATATCAGCACATTTATCTGGGTGACCAGGACTTACGACTTCGCTTGTAAATAAATAAGAATTTACGGCTTTGTTTTCCATGTATTTGTTTTCCATCCTTTTTAGTTTAATATTAACATACATCATTTTAGATTTATGATAATAGAAGTGTAATATATCTAAATGATTCTTAAAGTTTTTCTTTTTATCAAGCACTTATGAAGAAATAAAGAGAAATAGTGTTAATATTCCACTTTTATGATAATCTTAAAAATTTTTACTAAGGTGTGGTGTTTTTATGCTTTCTAACAACAAAATAAGATTTTTTCTTTTTGTTTTATTTCTTATTGGAGTGATTGCTATAGATAGATATTTGGATTTTTTACAGTCTGAAGATAAGCTAAATAAACAATTTGACTCAAATATTAATCTTTCGCTACAAGAACCACCAGAACATGAACAAACTGCTAGAATTATGTATATTACTATAGAGTTTAACTCTTTAATAGAAGATATAAATAATCAAGATATCTCAAAAGAGGAACTTCCTAAATATAGGCAAAGAATTGATAATGTAAAATCTATTATTGATTTGGATAAATCAAATCCATCATGGAATAATGAAGCAAAAAATGAGTTTGATAAAATATACTCTATTTTAGAAGAAAAAAGTATTGAGCCTAGTTTTGAAGAGCTTTTTAATAAATATCTAAGTGATGAAGAAAAGCTATATTGTAAAGAAAAAAACAAAGATGTTAGATACTATTATCTTGCAAAAAATCTTGCTATATATAATCAAGAACTAGCTATTGAGTATTATAAAATGGCTATTTCTCATGATATTCAAGAGATTGATAAATCTATTATTTATGAGGCAATTGCTGATTTATATTATAAACTAAATGATTTTCATAGTGCTATTTATTGGTATAAAGAGCTTTCTAAAATAAAAAAAGAGTTTTATAACTGCAATTTAGCACTTTCGTATGAAGAGATAGGAGATTTTGAAAATGCTTATCTAAACTTAGAGCTTGGATATAATCTAAAAGATATATGTGCCACACATCAACTTGGAACTTACTACTATAATGGTGTAGTAAATGGATATAACAATCCCCAAAAAGGTGGAGAACTTTGGCTTGAGGCATATGAGCTATATAAGGCTAAAAATCTTCAATATAATGCTCAAATAACCTACAATCTAGGGCTTTATTATAGTGATTTTTTAAAAGATTATGAAAAAGCTAGATACTTTTTTGCTATCTCATCACTTGCTGGTGATAGTGATGCTAATAAAAGATTAAATAAAACATCAAGACTCTACTCTATGGATATGTCAAACTATTTTTTAAAAGAGTTAATCCATAACAAAAAATTTGATATAAATAAAATCACTACAAGATATAGAAGTTTTATAGATAACAATGCTTTTTTATCTTCACATATATATATCACTTCAAATATTGAAATCAGCTTAGATGAAGATAAAATAACTATAAGTTCAAAAGATAAAAACCTAATCAAACAGTATCTTCAGTACTGTTTAGATATCTTATATATAGATAAGTATTCAAAACAAGCTATTAAAAAAATAGAGTCTTCCAATGAAGATAGTACTATTTTTCTTATGGGATTAGATGTAAAGTTTTTATATATAAATGATAGTACATCGTGTGAAATCACTATAGCAAAATAGTTTATTTTATATATCGTACTATCAAATCTTACTTTTTACTATAATCTTTTTGGGATCAAAAAGCTCTTTTGCCTTTGAAACAAAAGGAGTTTGTAGTAATTCATTTAATTGCATCTCTTTAGAAGAGACATTTGTATTATCTATACCAGACATATCAGCAACACAACCACTTCCAAAAGTCTCCTCTTCTACCATAGATGAGACTTCATCACTTTCGCAACTTGGAGCTTGAGTTGTAGTATTATCTATCTCTTTAGTACTAGTTATAGGCTCTTTTTTTTTTGACTCTTCTTCTAAAGTTTGTTTATGAAACTCTATTTTTACACCAATAGTAAAAAACTCCTCTACTACAGTTCTAATATAAGCAAAATGTTTCCATAATAACTGCTTGCAATCACCATCAGCTATACTTATAATATGTAAGATATTTTTATCTTCTTCATACTCTTTAAATAAAAAATTCTTCTCAAAACACTCACCTAGATCATAACTTCTATCATATAAAGCTTTAGTAACTTTTTGAAATTTGATAGTACCTACATCTTCTTGTTCTATAGTTTTAGGTATCTCTTTTATTACTGTTTGCTCTATCTCTTCTTGATTGTTTTGGTTAGAAGTTTTTGTTTCTTGTTGTTTTGGTACGTTACAAGGAACTTGTACATTTAATATATCACAATGTTTTTTTTCTAGCTCTTGAATAATAGAGTCTATACTTTGAAGTTTAGTAGCTTCAATCATCTTAGATATCATTAAAACCAATACAAACTCACTATCACTATTTACGCTAAGAAGATATTTACTATCTCCTAAAATCCTAAAAAATCTATCTATTATAGTAGTATTAAATAAAATATTTTTATTTAATAGTTGTTGTTTTAGAAAAATCGCCATTTCATCTATAATCAAATCACTCTCATACTCTTCTAAAAGTTCTACTATCTCTAAAACAGCTCTTTGATGTAGTATCATATCAAAGATCTTATCCATCATAGAAGGATCTATAAGCCCTAATAGATCTGTTACACTACTAGATGTGATATTTCCTTTTGAATAGATAATAGCTTGATCAAGTAAAGTAAGAGTATCTCTTAAAGATCCTTGTCCACTTCTTGCTATAAGCTCAACTGCTTTTTGTTCATAAGGGATATTTTCTAGATGTAAAATATGCTCTATATGGTGAATAATATCTTTTAAGGCGATTGCTTTAAACCTAAAATGTTGTGTTCTACTTAATATAGTAGGAGGTAGTTTTAGTGGATCTGTTGTTGCTAAAATAAACTTTACAAACGCAGGTGGCTCTTCTAGTGTTTTTAAAAGAGCATTAAATGCTTGGGTTGTAAGCATATGAACCTCATCTATAATAAAGACTTTATATCTAGCTGAACTTGGCTGATATTTGGTATGTTCTATTAGCTCTTTGATATCTTCTATACCTCTGTTGCTAGCTGCATCCATCTCTATAATATCTAGATGCCTAGAGCTATTTGCACTTAAGCAATTTTGACATTTTTCACATGGTTTTGAAGTAGGACCTATATCACAAAGTAGTGATTTTGCCATAATCCTAGCAGTACTTGTTTTACCACTTCCTCTAAGTCCACTAAAAAGATAAGCATGAGGAAGCCTTTTCATATCAAGTGCCAAAGATAGAGTTTGTGAAATACTTGATTGTCCTACAAGATCTTCAAATCTTCTTGGTCTATATTTTAGGGCTAATACCTTATCACTACTATTTACCAAGTAACTCTCCTAACCACTCTTGTGCTACTTTTTTGAGTCCATCTGGATTGTCTGATGCAAAAAACTTAACTTCTGTTTTATCAAAGTTTTTATCACATTTATAGTTTGCTTGAAGGTACTCTACTATGGCATCACCGCTATGTATAGTCTTTGCTCCGTTGAAATAAGAGCTTATTTTTTCTTCTATCAAGGGAAAATGAGTACATCCTAATATAATAGCATCTGCACTTTTGATATCTTTGAAATAGTGCTTCATAGTAGCTTCTAAAACATCTCCTTCAAAAATACCTTCTTCTACTAAGGGAACAAAAAGTCCTGTAGCTATAGATGTAATATCTCTATATCCCTCTTTTTTAAGTACAGTCTCATAACTTCCAGATTTAACTGTAGCTTTTGTTCCTAATACTAAAATTTTTGTATCTTTATTGCTAAAACTATTAATCAAAGCCTTTACTCCAGGGTTAATAACTCCAACAACGGGTATAGACGCCTCTTCTTCTAGTGCTTCCATGGCATATGCACTTACAGTATTACAAGCGATTATAAGTATATCTATATCAAAGTTTTTAAAAAACTCCAAAGATTCTATAGCATATCTAATAATAGTATTTTTATCTTTTACTCCATAAGGAACTCTAGCCGTATCTCCAAAATAGATAATCTCTTCAAAAAGCTTTTGTTTAAGCAAAGACTTAACAACACTAAGCCCTCCTACACCACTATCAAATACACCTACTTTCAAGCTCTTTTCCTACTCATTCATAGATAAGAAAAACTCTTCATTATTTCTTGTTTTTTGTAGCTTAGAGTATAAAAATTTCAATGCCTCTACTTCATCCATAGATGCTATAGCATTTCTTAATATCCAAGTTTTTTGTAGCTGTTCTGGTTTGAGTAAAAGCTCTTCTTTTCTTGTTCCTGATTTGATAATATCAAGTGCAGGATATACTCTTCTATCAGCTGCATTTCTACTTAATACAACTTCAGAGTTACCAGTTCCTTTAAACTCTTCAAATATAACCTCATCCATTCTACTTCCAGTATCAACAAGTGCTGTTGAGATGATAGTTAAACTACCCCCCTCTTCTATATTTCTAGCTGCTCCAAAAAATCTTTTTGGTTTATGTAGAGCATTTGCATCAACACCACCACTTAAAACTTTACCACTACTAGGAGTTACAGTATTATATGCACGTGCAAGTCTTGTAATAGAATCAAGTAAAATAACCACATCTTTACCCATTTCTACCATTCTTTTTGCTTTTTCTATCACAAGCTCAGCTACTCTTACATGGTTGTGTGCTGGAAGGTCAAAAGTTGAACTATAAACTTCACCTTTAACTGATCTTTGCATATCAGTAACCTCTTCTGGTCTTTCATCTATCAAAAGTACCATCAAAACAACCTCTGGATGATTTGCACTAATACCATGAGCTAACTCTTTTAGAAGCTCTGTTTTACCACTTCTAGGAGGTGCTACAATAAGTCCTCTTTGTCCTTTACCCATAGGAGTAAATATATCTAATACTCTTCCTGTAAGTTTCATAGGATTGTATTCAAAGTTAAACTTTTTGGTTGAATATAGTGGTGTTAGATTATCAAATAGTGGTCTATTTCTTGACTCATTAACTGGAAGATAGTTAATAGCTTCAACTTTTAAAAGTGCATGATATTTTTCTTGTTCTTTATTTGGAGGACGTACTTGTCCTGTTACTATATCACCAGTTCTTAGTGCAAATCTTCTTATTTGAGTTGAACTTACATAAGAATCATTTGATGAATCACTAAAGTTTCCATCAAGCTCTCTTAAAAAGCCAAATCCACCATCTTTGATCTCTAAAATACCAGTAAATAGTATATATCCACCTTGATCTATTTGAGATTTGAGTATAGAAAACATCAAATCTTGCCTTTTAAGTTCACTTGGATTTTCTATATCCAAATCATCTGCTATCTTTAGTAGCTCTTCTAAAGGAAGAGTCCTAAGATGTTCTATTGTAAAGCCCTCAACTGGGACATGTGTTCTTGTTTTTGACTTAGAGTTATTCCTCTTTTTTTCGTTAGTTTCACTCTCTATATTGTTTTGTTCTGTACTTGTAGAATCCTGCATAAAAATCTTACCTTCTTCTTGTAGTTGTAGTAGTCTTGTAGAAATTAAATTATGGTATTATAATCTTTTTTTAATTATATATGCCTTAAGGTTTAAATCTTTAAAAGAATAAACTATTACTCTTTTAAAGATTATATTAATTACTCTAAACTATTTAAATATGCTAAATCAGAGATTTTTGTCCACTCTCTTGCTTTTGAAATATACTCTTTTTGGCTATTATAAACTTTTTTAAACATTGGATTTTTGCTACTTTCTTCTTCATAAGCTTCTAGTGTAGCTTTTTTTATAGCTTCTATTACCTCTTTTGGAAAAGTTTTTATTTCTATATTTGGATACTCTTTTTTCATACTATCCCAAACTATAGCATTTTCATGTTGCGATTGATTTAACATCATAAAAGAAGAGTTTAACATAGCTGATTTTAAAATCTCCTTTAACTCATTTGGTAATGAGTCAAATTTCTTTCTATTGATCAAAAACTGCATCTCACTAGCTGGTTCATGCCATCCTGTATAATAATATGGTGCTATCTTTTGAAATCCCATTTTTATATCAAGTGCTGGTCCAACCCACTCCAAAGCATCTATAGTACCTCGCTCTAGAGCTGTATATAGTTCTCCAGGGGCTATATTAACTGGACTAGCTCCCACACGAGCTAAAACCTCTCCAGCAAAACCAGGGATTCTCATCTTAAGCCCTTTTAGATCTTCTATACTTTTAATCTCTTTTTTAAACCATCCACCCATTTGATTTGTAGTATTTCCACCATTAAAAGAGTATAGTCCATGTTTAGCATAAACCTCATCCATAAGCTCCATACCACCACCAAAATAAAACCACGCATTTTGTTCTTGTGCTGTCATACCAAAAGGAACAGAGGTAAAAAATACTGTAGAACTCTCTTTGCCTTTCCAATAATAACTTGCACTATGCCCCATCTCATACTGTCCACCACGAACTAAATCAAATATATTAAGAGGAGCCTTGTGTTTTTCTGCTGCATCAACTCTAATAGTTATAGTACCACCACTCATAACTTCAACATTTTTTGCAAAATTAACTGCACTATCTACAAAAATACCCATATTTTGTGGCCAAGTAAGGGCTATTTTCCAACTATATTTTGCCTTTTGTGAAGCTGTTAAAATATTTGGTACACTTATAGCTCCAACTGTTGTTAAAGCACTAGTTTTTATAAAATCTCTTCTTTTCATCTACTATCCTTATATCAAAATTTTTGGCCAAATCATAATAATAGCTAAAACAACTAACTGTATTGCTATAAAAGGAACAACTCCTTTATAGATATCTATAGTTCTTATACCACTAGGAACTACACCTTTTAAATAAAAAAGACTAAATCCAAAAGGAGGAGTTAAAAATGATGTTTGAAGATTGATAGCTATTAAGATAGCAAACCATATAGGATCTATTCCTAATGTTGTAGCAATAGCCCCTACAATAGGTACTACTATAAAACAAATTTCCACAAAATCCAAGAAAAATCCAAGCACAAAAATAACTAACATACTAGCTATCAAAAATCCTATCTCTCCAGCTGGTAAAGATGTCATAATATCTTCTACTATCATATCTCCACCTGTATATGTAAAAACCATACTAAAAGCTGTTGCCCCTATTAAAATAGCAAATACCATGGAAGTAACTTTTACTGTCTCTAGGGCTGAATCTTTGATGATTTTAAATGATAGTTTTTTATATAGTAGTGCCAAAAACATAGCACCTATTGCACCTATTGATGATGACTCTGTTGGAGTAGCAATCCCAGCTAAAATAGAGCCTAAAACAAAGAGTATAAGCATAAGTGGCGGAACAACCATTATCAAAGCATCTATTATTTGCTTTTTAGTTGGTTTATCACCTATACTTGGAGCTTTATCTGCTTTAAAGTAAGCAAATATCATAATATATAATAAATAAGCCAAAACCAACAACACCCCAGGGATTAGTGCAGCTTTAAAAAGATCTCCAACAGGAACTTGCATAATATCACCCAAAATAATCAAAATAATTGATGGTGGTATAATTTGTCCCAACGTTCCACTTGTACAAACTACCCCACAAGCAAAGGATTTATCATAGTTATATTTTAACATTACAGGTAAAGAGATAATCCCCATAGCCACAACACTAGCACCAACTACTCCAGTTGTAGCAGCTAAAAGCATACCAACAAGTACAGTTGATATTGCAAGACCACCTCTAATCTTACCAAAAAGTAAACCCATAGACTCTAAAAGTCTATTTGCTAAACCTGCTTTTTCTAATACTATACCCATATATACAAACATTGGAATTGCTATTAAAGTGGTATTTGTCATAATAGCATTGATACGAAAACTCATCATAGAAAACATATCAAGTCCATCTATAAAAAGCCCAAATATAAGTGCTACTCCAGCAAAGGTAAAAGCAACAGGAAATCCTAAAAAAAGAAGTATCATAGATACTATAAATAGTGCTATACCTATCATTTAAGACTCTTTGTTTTTTACTAAATTAAAAATATTCTCTATCATAAATCCTATAGAAGAGAGTATCAAAAAGAAAAAAGCTACTAAAACCAAAGATTTGATTAAAAATCTATAAGGAAGTCCCCCTGGATCAGCACTTCCTTCAGCTATTTCATAAGCATAAATAACTGGTTCTATAGAGGTATAGATAATTACTATTGAAAAAGGAATAACAAACAGCAATACCCCAAAGATATTGATTAAAGATTTGACTTTAAGAGAAAATTTCTCATAAAATACATCTACTCTAACATGAGCATCATAAAACATAGTATATCCAAATCCAAGCATAAATATAATAGAAAAAATATGCCACTCTAACTCTTGTAAAGCTATCAAACTAGAGCTAAAAAGATATCTTGATAAGACATTATAAAATATCAATAAAGCTAACAATACTACCAATACCGCACTTATAGCACCCAAAATCTTTGAGATACTATCTAAAATATTTTTGATTTTTACTAAAACTTTCATAAATAGCACGATAATATATAATAACTTAATCCCATATAAAAGTTAGATTTTTTTTTACATTGATTTTCAATTTGTTACTTATTAGACATTTTACCATATGGTTTTAGAGTAACTAACATTCTTGGTAATAAAATTAAAGCAAAGCTAAGTAGTGTAGCCATAACTAGTACTGTAAGTAGCCCAAAATAGATTGTAGGGATTAAATTTGATAGTATCAAAATAGAAAAACCAGCAACAACAACCAAAGTAGTATAATACATAGCAAAACCTACACTTTTGTGTGATCTTTGCATAGCATTTAGATAGTTGTGATCTAGCTTTAATTCTTCTTCAAATCTATGAATATAGTGTATGGTATCATCAACTCCTATACCTATAGAGATAGCTGCTATTGTAATAGTCATAATATCTAGTGGAATACCAAATATCCCCATAATAGCAAAAACTATACCTATTGGTACGATATTTACAAAGATTGCTATAAAAGCTACTTTGATATTTCTAAATAAAAATATAAACATTATAAAAATCACAGCTACAACAAATCCTATAGTTTTGATTTGTGATTCAAACAAGGATTGAAGCATATTATTATATAAAACCATTAGATTTGATACTCTATAAGTAGCTATCTCTTGTGGCACGATTGATGATAGATCACTATTTATCTTTTTGATTAATAGATCTCGTTTTAAACTCTCATCTGAGTCTATAACTCTTGTAAAAAATCTAACTTCGTTTTGTTCTATATTGATATAAGGTCTTATTATAATATCCCTATACTCATCAGGAAGCTTAGAGTAAATAAGTGCTAGTTTAAGACTATCAAGATCTTCGCCATGATTTATAGTTTTACCAACTTTAAGCATTGTAGCAAAAGATTGAACTTTGCCTATATGTTCTAAAGACTCTAGATAACTATCTATTTTTAGAATTAGTTGCATTTTTTGAGGAGTAAACCAATAATGATCTTCATCACTACTATCGGCAAATTCATCTTCAAAATCACTAAATTCATCATTTATATCATCACTCTTTTGTTGTTGCTCTAACTCTTTAAATTTAACTATTACATCAAGTGGTGTAGTCCCACCTAGGTCTTTATCTATAACTTCCATACCTTTATAGATATCAGTTGATTTTTTAAAGTAGTTTATAAAACTATTTTCTACATCAAGTTTTGTTATACCTACAATAGATAAAAAGATTAAAACAACTACACTAGTATAGATATATTTTGGATGTTTTGCTACAATATCTGCACAATAGTGTGTTAGTCTAAAATTATCTTCAAATGTAGTATTTGGTTTTGTTTTTTTAAGTAATAGCATAACAGAGGGGAAAAGAACAAATGTTAAAACCAAAGATAAAAAAAGTGATGTGCTTATCATCCATCCTAAATCTATAACTGGTTTGATATTTGAGATAATTAAAGAGCCAAATCCCACCATAGTAGTAAGTACTGCAAATATAGATGGTTTGATTTTGGATAAAACTGCATTCATTACTAGCTTTTTTTGAGAAGATTTGGGATATTTTATCACTAACTCTCTATACCTTGTAACTAAATGAAGAACTATAGAGATAGTTAAGATAAGTTGTAATGCTATATAGTTTGAGGATAAAACCGTAACTTCCCAACCAAAAAATCCTAACACTCCCGTACTTACTAAAACAGCTATACTACACATAGATAGAGTTAAAACTATCCATAAAACTTGTCTAAATATAATCCATAAAATCAATATAAAAATAGCTATTAAACCTATAGTATAAACTACTAAATCACCTTTTATAAATCCTATAACATCACTAGCAATCATACTAGTTCCACCTAAAAACATCTCCGCTTTATCTTGATATTTGGATATTATCTCTCTTAGATCACTGATGTTTTTAGACTCTATCTCTCTTAGTTCATCTCTATAAGATTTAAACTCTTTTTCTACTCTTTTTAGCTCTAGTTTTTCATCTTTTGTTCTATGCTCTTTAAAAAGAAGTTCATTTCTTTTTTGAAGAAGTCTTAAAAATTTTTCATCTTTTTTTAGATAAGCTACCAAAACTGTTGTTTTAAAATCCTTACTAACTAAAGCATTTTTATATAATGGACTATTTAATAACTCTTGCTTTACAAGAGTTTTATCTATATTTTCTGATTTTAGTGTTTGAACATTGTTTACTATCTCTGAAAGCTCCATAATAGGACTTTCAAAAAGTGGAATATTTAAAATATTTACAACTTTTTCCACCAAAGGAAGATCTACTATATCATGTGATAGTTGCTCTATATATTTAAGATTTTCATCATCAAGAAGAGATAAGTTTTTAGGTTTAAATGTAACTATTAAAACATCACTTGTAGAGAAGTTTTTTCTCACCTCTCTATAAAAGCTTAAATCTGCATCATCTTCTAAAAGTAGCGTCTGCGATGAAGCATCTATTTCTAGCTGATTTGAATAAGAAGCAATAAACCCTATAAATATAAGTGATAATATTATTGTTAATTTAGGGTATTTAAATATAGTTGCTAAGAGTAGTTTTTTCATATATTACTTTAAAGAGACTAAAAGCTCTTTTATATCTTTTGTAGCCAAAAATTCACTAAATTGTTTTCTATATGTTTGGACTATACTAACTCCAACTATTTCAACATCATAGATAAGCCAGTTGTTATCATTTGTATGAAATTTATAGATAATATCATAGTTTTCTTTCTCACCTATGATGATTGTATCTAGACTTATTCTGTTTTGTTTTGGCTTTTTAAGTCCGTTGATCTTAAACTTTTGTCCATTGTATAGATCTATTTTATCAAGATATGAGTTTTTAAGTCTAGTTACAAAACTATCTATGAACTCCTTTTGTTGCTCATTTGTAAGAGTAAGATATGCTCTTCCTAAAGAAATCTTTGCCATTGTCTCAAAGTCAAAAACTTCATCTAAGATATTGATAAGCTCACGTCTTTTATCATCTTTTGATAAAGAACTATTTTGTAAAATATATTCAATATTTTCTAACTTTATATTCATTTGATACTCAATACTCTCTTCACTTAAGGCAAAAAGAGATGTTATACTTATCAAAAAAGCCAAAAATATCCTTATCATAACCCTACTCCTTTATCTCTTTATCTCTTTTTTGTTCATAAGAGTCTCTTAAAAATATATACAAATCTATAGCATCTTTAGTAACATTTTCATATAGATCTGGATTATGTGATAGATCATTGGTAGTTTCTATTACATTTAATCCCAAAGATTGCCAAGAATCTTCTGGTATCCTAATATCACGATAGCTATTTGATGATGTAGGATCACTATATATATCACCTACCCTACCAAAAACATCTCTTAGGTTTGATGGCCCTAAAATAGGTAATACTATATGTGCACCCCTTCCAAACCCCCAATGCCCCAACGTTTGCCCGAAATCTTCATTTTTAGGCTCTATTTGAAAGCTATCTCTTGCTACATCCCTAAAACCCAAAATACCAACAGTACTATTTATTAAAAACCTATTAGTCTCATCTATTGCATTTTCTATTTTAAACTGCAAAAGATTGTTTACTAGCCTTATAGGATAAAAAAGATTATTAAAAAAGTTTGATATTCCTCTTCTTAAGGGATTTGGAACTACCTCTTTATATCCCCTAGCTACAGGCATAGCAATATGCTTATAAAAAGAGTCATTAAAAGAGGTCATTGCACGATTATACCCTATCAAAGGGTCATAAACTTCTATATACTCCTCTTCAAACTCATTATTAAAAGAGTCAAATTCTAACTCACTATTTGCTATAAGAGTAGTAGTAACAAACAATAGTATTAATAAAACTCTCCTCACCTACTCACATCCTATCTGGTCTATCTTCTTTAAAACTAAGTTCACTTGCCTTTTGTAAAATATCTAAAGCTCCCTTATCGATCATTATTTTTGCCAACTCTTTGCCCAAATCTTCACAATCTTCTATATTTGCATTTAAAGAGTGCTTTAATATATTTGTTCCATTACTATAACCAATCATACTAATAATATTAACATTATTATCCTTAATTGTAGCATTAACTGCAACTGGTGCTGAACATCCAGCTCCTATTACACTAATAAAGTCTCTTTCTAGCTTTGCACATAGATAACTATTGCTATCATTTAACTTTAAAGCTATCTCTTTTAGCTTTTCATTGCCACTAACTATCTCTATACCAAGACTAGCTTGTCCCATGGGTGGTATCATAAGGTCAAGTGGAAGCTTTTGTGAAAAAGGAACTGTTTTTATAAGATCTAGCCTATCAAGTCCTACAAAAGCAAGGATTATAGCATCATATTCACCCTCACTTAGTTTTCTTAGTCTTGTATTTACATTACCTCTTAGATCTTTTACTTTTAGATCTGGTCTATATGAAAGAAGTTGCATTCTTCTTCTAAGGCTTGTTGTTCCAACAACACTCCCTTTTGGAAGATCATCAAGAGTTTTATATTTATGAGATAAAAAAAGATCACTTTGATCTGCTCTTTTGGTAATAGCAACAAGCTCTAGCCCCTCTGGAATAAATGATGGTACATCTTTTAGGCTATGTACTGCTAGATCTGCATTACCTGCTAACATCTCATCTTCTAGCTCTTTTGTAAAGTGTCCCTTACCACCTATAAGTGCTAATGGTCTATCAAGTATTTTATCACCCTTACTTGTAATCTCCAAAAGTTCTATTTGCATAGATGGATAGTGTTTGTGAAGCTCATCTTTTATAAAATTTGCTTGCCAAAGAGCTAATGCACTTGCTCTTGTTGTTATTACTAATTTATCCATTATAGTCCTTCAAATACTTTTCTTGTTTTATCAATTTCACCATTTACATAGATAGTTGGTGTTCCTTGTATCATAAGATCACTTGATAATTTCATATCTTTTTCTATTTGTAAAGCTATTTTTGAATCTTTTATCTCATTTAGGCTAATATTACTAGCTAAAGCTTTATTTACTGCTTTAAGTATAACACTCTCATCGCTTTCTTTAGTGGAGATACTCTCTAGTAAATTTGCTTTATATATCTTTTCTTCAACCTCTTTAATACCTTTGTTTTTTGCTACAAGCATAGCTTTTACTATAGTATCTGAAGCAGGATGGATACTAAGAAGTGGGAAATGATAGTAATATACCGCTATATCTTTGTTTTGTTTTGCTTTTTGGAAAATCTCTGGAATAAAATCTACACAAAATGCACATAATGGATCACTAAAAACAACTATTTTGTTTTTAGCATCTTTATTTCCAACAACTAAATGTTCATCATCATAATAACTTGCGTTTAATGATGGAGTTAGGCTATCTTTTAAACTTCTTGCTGTTTGTGGGTTGTATAGTTCACTTGTTACCATTTTACCATCACTAAATAAGATATCTTTAGCCTCTACACTTTGACCGTTGATATTGGCTTTGATTTCAAAAATATATCCATACCACCCATGATCTAGCTCTTTTTTTAAAAAGATATTTAATTCATTTAATACAATTTGTGGATTTGCTTTAATCCTTTTACTTTGAAAATCTGTAACAAATTTATCTACACTACTATTTGCAAATAGACTACTTGTTAGTAGTATCGCTGTACTCAATAATCTCAGCTTCAATGACATCATTTTCTCCTTCTTTTTTATAAGTTTTACTATATGAGTAGTAACTATTACTATCTTTTATAATAATTTTACTAAAAACTATATTAGCAATAAAATTTAATTGTAATAATAAACCAATAATATCAGTTAAAAATCCTTGTACTATAAGTAATACTGCACCTATAAAAGATGCAAGATTTATCTTACTAAACTCTTCTTGTGTTATCTCTTTTTGTCTTAGTTTTTGTAAGCTATAGGCTATAGATGTATTCATATTTTTAATAATATACATACCTAAAACAGCACTGAATATAATCTCAACAAAGGTTAAAACACCACCTAAGCTACTAGCAATAGATGTAGATATTAAAACTTCAAAAAAAAGATATAATAAAAGATATATTATAAACATTTTACAACTAGCTCTTTAATCTTATCTACAACTTCATCTTTAGAGACTTGGATTTTTTCTAAAGTTTTTCTATCAACTATTTCTACAATCCCTTCACTTATTTTTTTACCAACTATTATTGCATATGGAAATCCAATAAGCTCAAAATCACTCATCTTAAAACCAAATCTAGCATTTATCCTATCATCCAAAATAGTCTCAATTCCCTCTTGCTTTAGCTTAGTATATATCTCATCAGCAAAATCTGCTTCAGATTGGTTTTTGGAGTTGGAAACTATAATATCTACCATATAAGGAGTACTTTCTTTTGTCCAAATACACCCTTTTTCATCGTGATTTTGCTCTATAATAGCAGCAACAAGTCTAGAGACTCCTATACCATAACACCCCATAATAAAAGGTTTTGCTTTTCCATTTTCATCTAAAAAAAGTGCATTCATAGCTTTTGAATATTTATCCCCTAGTTGGAAAATATGTCCAGCTTCTATACCTTTTGTATAAGATAGCTTTCCACCACAACAAAAGCATTTATCACCCTCTTGAACTTTGATAAGATCTTTATAGACTATATCACTTACACTATTTAAATCAAAATTTATATAGTGGTAATCTTCTTCGTTTGCTCCAATAACTAGGTTATTTTCACCTTTAAGATCACTATCAACTACTACTTTTATCTCTTTTGGTAAATCTTTAATTCCACAAAATCCTGCTACTAAACTAGCTTGGCTTATCTCATCTTCATTTGCATCAAGGAGTTCTATTGCATCTATGGCATTAAGAGCTTTTGTCTCTTCTAGCTCATCAACTCCTCTTACAAAAAAAAGTACTATTTCACTTTTATCTTTAAAAACAGCCTTTTTTATAACAGCTTTCATAGCATAATAAGGATCTCTTTTTAAAAAGTTATTTACCTCTTCTATAGTTTTTAGATTTGGGGTGTGGATTTTTTCTATCTCTTTAGTCTCAAGTTTTGCCTCTTTTTTAACTTCTCTTTTTGCTGCTTCTATATTTGCTGCATATTTACAAGAATCACAAACTACAATAGTATCCTCACCACTACTTGCTAAGATATGAAACTCTTTACTACCACTTCCACCAATAGCACCACTATCAGCCTCTACTACCCTAAAATCAAGCCCTAGTTTTGTATAGATTTTTGTATAAGTCTCTTCCATAAGATTAAATTCTCTTATAAGATCTTCATAGCTAGAGTGAAAAGAGTATCCATCTTTCATCAAAAATTCTCTTCCTCTCATCAGTCCAAATCTTGGCCTTGCCTCATCACGGAATTTAGTATTTATTTGATATAGATGAACTGGTAGATCTTTATATGATGTAATTCTATTTTTTACCATATTTACAACAGACTCTTCATTGGTTGGACTTAGGACAAAAGAGCTTCCTTTTCTATCTTTGAACCTAAGCATCTCTGTTCCCATAGTTAAATCACGACCTGATTCTTCCCAAAAAGATAAAGGTGTAACAAATCCAAATTGAACTTCGTTTGCTCCAGCTTTGTCCATCTCTTCTTTTACTATTTTTTTTATTTTTTCCAATACTATCTTGCCTAAAGGCATAAAATCATATATTCCAGAACCACTTTGAGAGATAAATCCTGCTCTTATTAAAAATTGATGCGATGGAAGTGAAGCATCATTTGGAGTCTCTTTTGTAGTAGGAATAAAAAGTTTACTAAATCTCATATTTTCCCCTAATTATCACATTTATAGTTTATTGTTTCTATTTTTTCAACACTTAGATTAAACACCCTTTGCATAGATTCATATACTGTATCAGAATCTTGCTCACAGGAGATATTCCTAAGCTCTTTACTTGCTTCAAATAGATATTTTGAGATTATACTATGACAAAGTTTGTCTATATTTTCTCTTTGATCTTCACCTATAAAGCCTTTTTTTATAGCACTATCAAGCTTTTTATCTATTATTGTATCTCCTTTAGAGTACATAGCTTTGATTAGGGGCTCAACTCCTAGAGTATTTAACCACTTAAAATAAGATTCTGTCATCTCTTTTACTATTTTATATGCTTGTTTTGCTTTTTTAGCTCTAAGAGCAATATTTTCATCAACTATCTCTTTTAAATCATCTACACTATATACTTTTACACCATCAAACTCAAACTCTTCTATATCTCTTGGTATTGCTATATCAAACCAATATCTATCATACTCTAGATACTCTAACATCTCTTTTTTAATAATAGGATAAGGTGCACTTGTAGCAGTAAACAAAAGAGGAGTTGAATTAAGAGCACTTTTTAACTCATCATAAGGGCGAACCTCTATATCTCCACCTATTGATTCAGCTAAAATAGAGGCTTTTTTAAAATCCCTACTAAGTAATAATACACTAAAATTATGTCTTATTAAATGCCTTATACAAAGCTCACTCATCTCTCCTGCACCTATAACAGTTGCTTTTATACCATCACTATTTATAAAAATCTGTTTTGCTTTTGCAACAGCAGTTGATGCAACAGAAACGCTACCACTTCCCAAAGTTGTCTCATTTCTTACTGCTGAAGCACATTTAAAAGAGTAGCTTATTGCACGGGATAATTTAGTAGAACAATATCCTTTTTCTTGTGCAAACTTATATGCATCTTTTAGTTGCCCTACTATTTGAGTTTCACCAATAACTAAACTATCTATAGAAGAAGCTACACTAAAAAGATGAAAAATAGCATTTTCATCTTCATAAATATCTGCTACTTGCGATAGCTCATCACAATAATATACACTCTTTTTACAAAACTCATCTAATATTGTATTTTTTGCTATAAAAGTATCTTTAACAGAAGCAATAACCTCTACACGATTACAGGTAGATAAAACAACAGCTTCATTGATATAATTGCAATCAACTATCTTTTTAAGAAAAATATCTTTTTCTAAATCATTATTAAAAGACAACTTCTCTCTTAAAGCAATCTCTGTATTTTTATGAGTAAAACTTATTATTAAATAATGCATTAAAATTCCCTGTTACACATTTGTTGCATAATATCAACTAAATCTTTATTGTTTTCATCTTTTATAGCACTTATTGCATCATAAGCTATTTGTTGAGTAAGTAAAATAGAATCTTTTAGGGCATCTGTTGTTTTAAATTTATCTTTTAACCACTCTATTTCATTACTAGTTAGCTCTTTTTTAAATAGCTCTTTTAATATCTTCTTATCTTTTATATCTACTCTATTATAAAGCTTTAGATAAGGAATAGTTACTTTTCCCTCTTTAAAATCAGCCATTACAGGTTTGCCAAGAGTCTTTTCATCTGAAGTGATATCTAATATATCATCTACCATTTGAAAAGCAATACCTAAGTTTTTACCATAAAGAGCATATTTATCTTCTTCAAGTCCAGCCAAAAGTGCCGCACTAGCTGCACTAGCTTCTATAAGAGAACCTGTTTTTTTGTATATCATATCTAGATATAGTTCATAATTATCATTAAAACTATCTCCCATATCTACATCCATCATCTCACCAATACTAAGCAAAGTTACTGCATTTGAGACATTATAGGCTATCTTTGGATTCATAAAAGTAAGTTTTGTAAAGGCTATAGAGTATAAAATATCACCAAACATTATAGATGTTTTATTGTTATATATAGCATTTATTGATGGCTTTCCTCTTCTTGTCATAGACTCATCTATCACATCATCGTGAAGCAAAGAGGCTGCATGAATCATCTCAACTATAGCACATAGATTAATAGAATCTTGGTTATATCCAGCTATTTTTAATATCAACTTACTTCTTAACATCTTACCTGTTGGCAAAAGCTCTAAAAGCTCTATACTTTTTGGGTGATTTATTTCAGATATAAACTCTTTTATTTTTGCTTTTACTTCTTCTAAAACTTCCATTTTACCTCATTTATAACCTATTTATATAGATATACTTTTTTATTAACTATCTAACCTACAAACAATATCACCAGTAAACTCTATATATAGACTCTTTTTATGCTCTTCTAACTCCATATTGGCTGATAAAATCTCATTTTGTATCATCTTATCCAAACTATCATCATCATAATGCTTTTCTAAAAGCCTCTCCATAACTGCAAACTTTGCAAATATCTCATCAAATACATCTTGTACTAAATCCTCATTTGCTTGAGTTGCTATATCCCAAAATTTAGATCTTGGAGTTCCACCAAAGATACTCTCTTCATCTTCAAAAAGTGCTTCATATTTATTCATAAAAATCCTTACTTTAATCTAACTCTACCAGACTCTTCATGAGCTGTTAAACCTTCTGTTTTTGCTAACAATGCACACTCATGCCCTACATCTTGGATAGCTTGTTTACTAAAACTTATAATAGAGCTTTTTTTCATAAAATGCTCTACATTTAGTGGACTATAAAACTTAGCTGTACTTCCTGTTGGTAGTGTATGGTTTGGTCCAGCTAAATAGTCACCTATAGGTTCTGGTGTATTTTCACCCAAAAATATAGCCCCAGCATGTTTAATAAATGGTAGCAATTCAAAAGGATTGTTTGTCATTACCTCTAGATGTTCTGGTGCTATTTCATTCATAAGTTCTATAGCCTCATTCATACTTTCAGTTACTATAATAGCCCCTCTTTCATTGATAGATTTTGTAGCTATATCAGTTCTACTTAAAATCTTTAGATACTCTTTAATCTCATTTGCTGTTTTGTCTGCAATATCTTTTGATGTTGTGATCATTATAGAACTAGCCATCTCATCATGTTCTGCTTGAGAAAGAAGATCTATAGCTAGATAGTTAGGCTTTGCACTCTCATCAGCTAATATACCTATCTCGCTAGGTCCAGCTATCATATCTATATTAACCTCACCAAAAACTAGCTTTTTAGCTGTTGCTACAAATATATTCCCAGGACCAGTTATAACATCTACTTTTTTAATACTTTGTGTTCCATATGCCATAGCAGCTATTGCACTAGCCCCACCTACTTTATAGACTTTTGAAACTTTACATAAATGACAAGCAGCCAAAAGTAACTCATTTGGTTCATTATTTGGTGTTGGAGTACATACTACTATCTCTTTTACTCCAGCAACTAGTGCTGGAATAGCATTCATAAGTAAACTACTAGGATAAGCTGCCTTTCCACCAGGGATATAAAGCCCAGCACTATCAACAGGAGTTACTTTTTGTCCCAAAATAGTTCCATTATCTTCAAAATCTATCCATGACTTTGGAAGTTGCTTTTGATGAAAAGACTCTATTCTATCATATGCTAAATGAAGTGATTTTTTTAGCTTAGGATCAAGGTTATCATAAGCTCTTTTCATATCATCAACTGATATCTCTAAATCACTATTTTCTTGTGGACTCCATCCATCAAACTTTGCAATATGCTCAAATAAAGCACTATTTTTTCTATCTATAATATCATCTATTATCTCATTTACTATTTTACTAACATTTTTTATATCACATTTTGCTCTATTTAATATAAGCTCAAACTCATCTTTAAAGTTTATATCTTTAGTATATAATATCTTCATTTTATCCTTCTTTTGTTTTTGTAACTTCTAAAATATTTTCTACTATCTCTTTTATATTTTTGTTTTCTACATCTACTACCACATCAGCTATTGCTTCATATTCTACTACTCTTTTATCAAAAAGCTCTTTTGCTTTTTTCATATCTTTTAAAAGAGGTCTTTTTTTTAGTTTACTAGCTGCATTTGGGGATTTTTTGATTCTTTTTAAGATACCCTCAAATGATGATTTAAGATAGATTATAGTTCCTAGATTTTTAATATTTGACCTAGCATAAAAGCCACCACCTGTAGAAATAAGAGTATTATCTACACTATTTTCTATCCAGTTGGCACAAAGTTGCTCTAGGTTTCTAAAATACCCCTCACCCTCTTTGTCAAAGATCTCTTTTATCTTTCTTTTTTGCATAGACTCTATCAAATCATCAGTATCAACTGCAAAAATACCACTTCTTTTAACAATAGCTCTAGCTATAGTGCCTTTACCAACACCCATAAATCCGATTAGTATTATATTGTTCTTTTTCATTAGCAATTATTATAACACAAATATATTAAAGAAAACAAACACTTTCATCTAAAGTTGTAAAATAAAGAATCTTATTAACTCTAAATATCTTCAAGGCATCTTGAAGCATACCGCCACCTATAAAAAGTGGTACTATCTTATTACTATTATACTCTGCTATCATCAAAGCTATCTCTTTGATATCTGTCATATATTGTGGTGTTAAAAGTAGGTAGATAAGATCTACACTATCATTTTTTAGCATTACATCTAAAGCTGCTTTATATCTGCTACTTGTTGCATCTCCTATTATATCTATAGGATTGTTTTTTGACCAATTAAAAGGCAAAACTATATCTAGTGCTTTTATATCATTATCATTTAGTTCATATAAACTTTTGCCTTTATTTACTATCAAATCTGATAATATTGTTGCTGGACCACCTGCATTTGTAATAATTGATATATTTTTTGTTTTTCTTAAAGGTTTATAAATAAGTGCTTCGATATTATCTACTAGACTAACTCCCAAACTCTTCATCAAACCACAAAAAAGCTCATAATTACCAGCTAAATTTCCTGTATGAGAAAAAGCAGCCTTTTTACCCGCTTCACTTTGTCCTGTTTTATATAAATAGATAGGTTTTGTTGAGTTTTTTATAGCTTCTAAAAATATTGTTGGATTTTTGATACCTTCTATATACAAAGAAATCGCCTTACAACTTGGCTCATCTTCAAGCATATTGATAAGTTCACCATAAGATAAATCTATCATATTACCCAAAGAGACTATATGACTAAACCCTACATTACTAATAGCTGCTTTGTCCATCAAAGAGCTAAGCACTGCTCCACTTCCAGCGAGAAGTGCTATAGATCCATTTTGAACCTCTTTGGTTGCAAAAGTTCCATTTAACTCTTTACTTCCTTCATAATATCCTAAACAATTTGGTCCTATTATATTGATATTATGTGCTTTTGCTAGATCTAAAATCCTCTCTTCACTTTCAAAGTCTCCTACTTCTTTAAATCCAGCACTTATAATAATAAGATTTTTTACACCTTTTTTAATAAGTTTTTCAATAGACTCTATAACATACCTTTGAGGTATAGTAATAAAAGATGTATCTATCTTATCATCAATATCATCTATATCTATATATAGTTTTTCTCCTTCAAACTTACCACCACTACTATTTACTAAATATCTCTTTCCACTAAAATTTTGCATATTTTTTGCTAAAGCAAACCCAACTTTTGTGGGATTTGTACTAGCTCCTATAATAGCAATATTTTGATTATCAAAAAAGCTAGATCTTACTCTATCATCATAAGCTACTTCTATAACTTCACCTTTTTTGATCCTAGCATCAACAATAAATATCCCATCATCATTTAAAATAATAGGATTAAAATCACACTCTTTTATATCTTGATTTTTTCTTATAAAGTTTTGCACTTTTTGAATAAACTCAATAACAACTTCTATATCATAAGTTTTTCCTCTAAAGCCTTCAAAGATTTTGGATATTTTTGTACTTTGTATAGCTCTTTTTATCTCTATAGCATCTGCTTCAAGTCTAATATATCCTATATCTTTATCAAGCTCAAGCATAATTCCACCTCTTCCAAAAAGAAGCACTTTTCCAAAGATCTCATCATCTATAATACCTACAAAAAGCTCTATTCCTTTTACCATAGCAGAAGCTAAAAACTTATCACTACTATCAAGATTGATACCCTTATTTAAAACATTTGATTTTATTAAATCTCTATTTTTGTTTAAATCTTCTTGGTTTTGGATATCTATTTTAACAGCCCCATACTCACTTTTGTGTACTACTTTTGTTGAGTTTAGTTTTAAAGCTAGTGGAAAAAAATCTATTTTTACATCTTCATTAAGATCAAAAACCCTATATTGTGGTGTATTTAAATCAAAAGATTTTAGATAATCATATATTTCATATTCAAGCATTTTCTTCCTTTATTGGTATTGATATTTTAAACATAGCTCCACGATAGTTTTTATTATTGTATGTAAAGTCTTTGTTTTCTACTCTAATAACACCTTTAAATTTTTTAGTTATTATCTCATATGTCATATATAAGCCTATTCCTGTACCTTGACTTTGATGTTTAGTGGTAAAATATGGCTCAAAAATCTTCTCTATTATAGAGTCTTTTATACCACCTGCACTATCAGTGATATCTATTTTTGCACATCTATCTTTTTTGTAAATATTAATAATTATCACCCTATCTTCTGTAAAAACATCATTTAGTTTAAAGGCATCTTTTGCATTATTTAATATATTTAAAATAGCTTGTG
>JAAYJJ010000208.1 GCA_012522985.1 Aliarcobacter butzleri | reverse complement strand
TTGATTAACTTTAAGGATTTAAATTATATAAAAATATAAATGCTATTTTTTTGCTATTAATCTTTTTTAAGATTACGATAAGATTAAAAAAAGGAGAAAATAATGGGTTCTACTCAGGCAAATGAAACTATTAGTAATTCTAGAGTTGAGTTTATCAAAAGCATACCAGAGTATCAAGAGTTGGTTAAAAGAAGAAACTCTTTTGGAAATAAACTTGCTATTTTGATGCTTGTGATTTATTATTCGTTTATATTAGTTATAGCGTTTGATAAAGAGTTTTTTGGTATTCCTCTAAGTGAGGGTACTACAACAACTGTAGGAATAGTAGTAGGAGTATGTATCATAGTAGTAACGTTTGTACTAACTGGTGTTTATACATTTAGAGCAAATAAAGAGTATGATGATCTAAACAACAAAATCAAAGAAAAAGTAGCTAAAGAGGAGAGTAAATAATGAAAAAAATTCTTGCATTAATGGCTTTATTGGCTACAGCTTTATTTGCTGATGATAGTAGAGATATGAATGTTGCAGCGATTGTAATGTTTATGATCTTTGTTGCAGCAACATTGGGTATTACATATTGGGCTGCAAGTAGAACAAAAACTGCAAAAGATTTTTATACTGCTGGTGGTGGAATAACAGGTTTTCAAAATGGACTTGCAATAGCAGGGGATTATATGTCAGCTGCTTCGTTTCTAGGTATTTCTGGACTTGTTTATATGAAAGGTTATGATGGGCTTATCTACTCTATAGGATTTTTAGTTGGATGGCCAATAGTTCTTTTTATGATAGCTGAACAACTTAGAAATCTTGGAAAATATACATTTTCAGATGTTGCTTCATATAGATTAGGACAAAAAGAGATTAGATCACTAGCTGCAACTGGATCACTTGTTGTTGTTGCACTATATCTAATAGCTCAAATGGTTGGAGCAGGACAACTTATTAAGGTTCTTTTTGGATTAGAGTATGAATATGCTGTTGTAATAGTTGGTATTTTGATGATGTTATATGTTACTTTTGGTGGTATGCTTGCTACTACATGGGTACAGATAATTAAAGCAGTATTGCTTTTATCAGGTGCATCATTTATGGCTTTAGCAGTTCTTGCTTATTGTGATTTTTCTTTTGAGAGTATGTTTGTACAAGCTGTTGAAACTAGAGATATATCTATAATGTCTCCAGGTGGACTTGTAAGTAATCCAATAGAGGCTATTTCACTAGGAATGGCACTAATGTTTGGTACGGCTGGACTACCACATATTTTGATGAGATTTTTTACAGTTGCAGATGCAAAAGAGGCTAGAAAATCTGTTTTTGTTGCGACTGGTTTTATAGGGTATTTTTATATTCTAACATTTATTATAGGTTTTGGTGCTATAGTACTTCTTGCAAAACATCCAGAGTACTTTAGTGATGGAGCACTTATTGGTGGATCTAATATGGCTGCTATTCACCTAGCTCAAGCTGTTGGTGGGGATCTGTTTTTAGGATTTATTTCAGCTGTTGCATTTGCTACAATCTTAGCAGTTGTTTCAGGACTTACTTTAGCAGGAGCTTCAGCAGTTTCACATGACTTGTATGTTAATGTTATAGCAAAAGGTAAAGTAAATGAAAAACAAGAGATGAGAGTCTCTAAAATGGCTACTATAGGACTTGGAATATTGGCTATATTGTTGGGTATTGCTTTTGAAAAACAAAACGTTGCATTTATGGTTGGACTAGCATTTGCTATTGCAGCTAGTGTGAATTTTCCAGTGTTATTTTTATCTATTTTTTGGAGCAAACTAACTACTAGAGGGGCTTTAATAGGTGGTGGAGTAGGTTTACTTGTAGCTGTTGTACTAGTGGTACTTGGACCTACAGTTTGGGTAGATACACTAAAAAATGCTGAGCCTATTGTAAATGTAAAATATCCAGCAATATACTCTATACCTCTAGCATTTATCGCTATTTGGTTCTTTTCTATAACTGATAAGAGTGCTAGATCAAAAATAGACCATAGTGGTTTTGATGCACAAAATATTAGATGTCAAACAGGTATTGGTGCTGATGGAGCAGTAAGTCACTAAAAAGAGTAAAGGCAACTTATATGAGCTTATTGGAACAACAATCTTTTATCAAGGGGATTATTCCCTTTGATAAACTAAATAAATTTGAACTCGAAGAGATTTCTCAAAATCTTGATATTCACTATTTTCAAAAAAATCAATATGTTATAGATAAAAACTCCCAAAAAGAGCAGTTTTTGTATTTTGTTATAAAAGGAACTATTCAAGAAATAGATCCAAAAACAGATGAAGTTATAGCAGTAAATACACAAAATGAGTTTTTTGATCCTATTTCACTAATAGAACATCGTATAAAAAGTCATTTTAAAGCAGTAGAAGAGAGTTTACTCTATACCCTACCAAAAGAGATATTTTTGAAAATCGTGTACCAAAATGAAGACTTAGAACACTTCTTTTTCCAATCAATCTCCCAAAAATTAAGTCAAGTATGTGCTATCAATCAAAGTAAAGAGTTAGCAAACTTTATGATGGCAAAAGTAAAAGATGCATATATCCAAAAGCCACTTTTTGTAAAAGAGAATGAGACTATTTATAATACTGTAAATTTTATGAAAGAGCATCATCTAACATCAATCTTAGTCAAAAATAGTAATGGTGAGTTTGGAATAGCAACTGATACTGATTTTAGAGAAAAAGTTATATTAAATAGATTAAATTTTGATGATAGTATAAAAAATATAACTACTTTTGGACTTAAAACTATAGATAGTGAAGATTTTTTATTTAATGCTCAGCTTATGATGACAAAATATGGTATAAAAAGACTTTTAGTTACCAATACTTTAAATGAATCTTTGGGTATTTTAGATCAAATGTCACTAACAAGCTTTTTTTCTTCTCATACATATGCTGTAGCAAATGAGATAGAAAATGCAAAAAACTTACAAGAGTTAAAATTAGCAAGTTCTAACTTTATTAGGATTGTAAGATCTTTATTTGCCCAAGGTGTAAAAGTTAGATATATATCAAGACTTTTAAATGAGCTTAATATAAAGCTTTTTGAAAAGATTTTTACTCTTTTAGCTCCGCAAGATTTGATAAACTATAGTGCTTTATTGGTGCTTGGAAGTGAGGGAAGAGGTGAGCAGATTTTAAGAACAGATCAAGATAATGCTCTTATTATATCTGATGATTGTCCAATAGAAGAGAAGGAAATAGAGCAGTTTGCACTACGTTTTAGTGAAATACTTTGTGATTTTGGATATCCAAAATGCCCAGGTAATATAATGGTAAGCAATCCTTATTGGAGAAAAACTCAAGGTGAGTATAAAAAAGAGATTTTTAGATGGATTAGTGATAAAAAAGAGGAAGATTTGATGAATCTTGCTATCTTTTTAGATGCAAATAGTGTAGTAGGTAATGAGAATTTGCTATTTGAGCTAAAAGAGTATATATATAAATTTTTAGATAATAGTGCTTCATTTTATAGTAATTTTGCCTCTTTTTCACTTAGTTTTCCAACACCTCTTGGTATATTTAATGACTTTTTAATAGAGAAAAAAGATAAAATTAGTGGACTTGATCTTAAAAAAGGTGGAATTTTCCCTATAGTTCATGGTATTAGAACTATGGCATTAGAGTATAAAATAGAAGAAAACAATACTGTAGAGAGGATTAAAGAGCTAAATAATAAAAATATAATAGATCATGAATCAGCAAGTGAATATATAGAGGCTTTTAACTTTTTGCTAACACTAAGACTAAAAACTAGCTTAGATAGACTTGATAAAGGATTAGAAATAAATAATATGGTAGATCCAAAAGAGCTTACTACCATGGATAAAGATATGTTAAAAGATACTCTAAAGATAGTAAATAAGTTTAAAAAACTACTTACATTTCACTATAAGCTAAACTATGTTTAAAGCAATAAGTAACTATTTCAATAAAAAAAATCTTAAAAATGATAAATATCTCTATTTATTTGATCAATATGATGGTGATGAGTTTATTTGCTTTGATTGTGAAACAACAGGACTTAATCCAAAAGTAGATGATATCATCTCTATAGGAGCACTTAAAATTAAAAATAATAAGATCCTAACAAGTCAAAAATTTGAGAGATTTATTAAGCCAAAATCATGTAAATTACAAGCTGATAGTATAAAAGTTCATCATATAAGAGAGTGTGATCTAAATGATGCAAAAGAGATAGATGAAGTTATAGATGAGTTTTTGGATTTTATAGGCAATCGCCCTTTAGTTGGGTATTATTTGGAGTTTGATGTAGCTATGGTAAATAAATATATTAAATCAAAGCTTGGTATCAAACTACCAAATAAACAAATAGAGGTCTCTGCTTTATATTATGACTATAAAATAGAATTTATACCTCAAGGTAATATAGATCTTAGATTTGATACTATATTAAAAGAGCTTAAAGTTCCTCGTCTTGGAAAACATGATGCCATCAATGATGCTATTATGACGGCTATGATGTTTATAAAGCTTCAAAATCAAAAAAAATAGTACAACATTATGGCTGGTTAGAGACTCTTACAAAAAGATCTTTGGTTTTACTATGTTTTGTTTTGAGTTTTTTAAACTCAAAAATCTCCAAAGATTGAAGAAGTTTACTAAGCTTACTATAGTTATAACACCTAACATCAAAATGAGGGACTATTTTGTAGATTCTTGTTCCTACACTATCAAGTCTAGCCCAGCCACTTTCATCACTTAAATCAAGAATTATTTTTCTAAAAAGATCTTGAAGATCTTCTTTACTAATAGTAATACATGAATTTTCTTCATCATAGTGCATATTTTCTATAATATCACTTGCCCTTTCATGGATAGAGTGTTTTAAAATAGTCTCTATAAAAACAAATTTATCACAAGCACTCATAAAAGATATAGGAGTAGTTTGTCTTCCAAAACCATATACCTTTAGTCCACTTTCACGAATTCTTGAAGCTAATCTT
This sequence comes from Aliarcobacter butzleri, assembly GCA_012522985.1. GTDB lineage: Bacteria > Campylobacterota > Campylobacteria > Campylobacterales > Arcobacteraceae > UBA6211. The sequence goes on along the minus strand of JAAYJJ010000208.1, from coordinate 152 downwards.
GTAAAATCACTATCACTTGATATTAGACAAAATCCATCAAAGTTACCAGAATATAGTAAATCCATAGCATCTATTATCATAGCTATATCAGTTGAGTTTTTTCCTGTTGTATATGAAAACTGTTGTATTGGTACTATTGATCTTTCTAATAA
>JAAYJJ010000214.1 GCA_012522985.1 Aliarcobacter butzleri | reverse complement strand
CCTCGTATAATAAATTTAAGAATATATCAACTAGCTTTTAGCTAAAAAATATATTCTTTTAAGATTGAAGTACTAACTTCAAATCTTTTACTTTTTACAGTCTATGACTTTAGATATAACAACATTTTTCTCCTTGTAGCAATGATGGAATGAGATTAATATTTCTTCTAGCAAACTACATCATATAAGCCTGTTGATATCTTTAGTTGTTAATCATTTATTAAAAGCTGTAGAGATAGCTGTATAGCATCTACTACATATAGATTAACGAGGCTGTGAATCTGGTTTATCCAGAGCAACTAAAGATTATTATAAACGAGGTATAAAAAGATGTTTTATGTTGGAATTGATATTGCTAAGAATTTTCATGTTGTCACTATCATTGATGAGAGTGAGAAAAAAGTTACTACTAAGCCTATAAGAGTTACTAACTGTATTGATGGATTTAACAAGTTTATTGCTAAGCTTGAAAAGATATCATCAAATACAAATGATTTTATCATTGGACTTGAAGCAACTGGAATCTATGGTGAAAATCTTTGGGAGTTTTTAAACTCTCATGGATATGATGTTAAACTATTAAATCCATTTCAAACCACAAGGTATAGAGAACAACACACAATGAAAAAAGTTAAAAATGACAATATAGATTCTTGGATCATAGCTTTGTTTTTAAAAGACGGCAAGTTTAGTTCAGGATATGTAACCGATGATGAGTATCAAAGCTTAAGAACCTTGTATCGTAATCGTGCTTCTATTCAAAGTGATATGAAGGAAGTAAAGAAGCGAATACTTACTCAAGTAACCGTTACATTCCCAGAGCTTGAAAACTTTATTGATATATTTAGCATCAGTGGTTTAGCACTATTGGACAAGTATCCTACAGCACACCATTATAAACATAGTAGTGTTGATAGGATACTAAAAATATTCAGACATATTCAGGGTAATAACTTCAATAATGAAAAAGCTTTAAAAGTGTTAGAGTTATCTAAAAACTCTATCTACTCTGGCAAAGCTAAAGATGCAAGAGCTATTGCTATTAAAAGCTCAATTAGATTACTTCGTATGTATCAAGAGGAGCTCTCAATTTTAGAAGATGAGATACTATCCTTACTTGATAAACAAGGTATATCTAAAGAGGAAGATGCTCCAACCAATTCGTTGATTGAGAACTTAAAAACCATACCTGGAGTTTCATCTAAAACTATTGCTGCAGTTATCAGTGAATGTGGGGATCTATCACGCTTTTCAAAACCTACAAAGTTTATTGGTTATCTTGGACTATTCCCAACTGAAAACAGTTCTGGTAACTCCAAATCAACAGGTAGATTATCTAAGCGTGGATCATCATTGGCCAAACATGCTCTTTATTTAGCAAGTGTTAGTTGTATGATACATAATCCTCAACTAAAACAATACTATGATACCAAACGATCACAAGGAAAATCTAAACAAGAGGGTCTTATTGCTGTTTCAAGAAAACTTGCAACAATCATATACTCTATATTTAAATACAATACACCTTATGATCCAGCTCGTGTATTTAGTAAGTCATAAACAGTAAATTGTAAAAGATCACAAGTTAGTACTTAAATCACTATGATAGCAATTATAAAAGCTATCACCGTACCAAATTGGTAAACCAAACATAAATTGTGTTTGATTATGGAAACACTATTGCAAAATTCTAGATAATTGCATAAAAAATAGTGCTTCAAAAATCAAACATTAGCAAGAAAATTAACTCTTGCAATGTTCTTTAAAAATTTAATGTTAATAACTTAACTTTCGCACGTTAAATTGATTAAAATTGTAGCTAAATCTCCCTAAAATATTACTCCTATAGGTAATAATATTATCCTTGTTGACATAAAAATAATTTAGTTGTTTTTCTATGATATTTT
>JAAYJJ010000207.1 GCA_012522985.1 Aliarcobacter butzleri | reverse complement strand
GAGTTAAGAGTTAAGAGTTAAGAGTTAAGAGTTAAGAGTTAAGAGTGTGATAATAATTGTCACTTCCAACACTCACTAATAGCCATTGACTATAGACTATAGACTATTGACTATAGACTATTGACTATTGACTATTGACTAACGACTAACGACTAACGACTAACGACTATTGACTATTGACTATTGACTATTGACTATTGACTAACGACCATTGACTATTAACTAATTACTATTTAAGACAAAGTTTGATATAGTATGCCTTAAAATTTATCTTAGGATACAAGACTATGAACGAATCAAAATATATATGGATGGATGGAGAGTTTACTCCTTGGCATGAGGCGAAAGTACACATTTTAACACATACCCTTCACTATGGCAATGGTGCAATAGAAGGAACAAAAGCATACAAAACAGTAGATGGAAGATGTGCTATTTTTAAACTAAATGAACATACAAAAAGACTTCTTAACTCATCTAAGATGACATTGATGGATGTACCATTTTCTCTAGAAGAGCTAAATAATGCTCAAGTAGAACTATTACAAAAAAATGAGCTATTTGATGGTGCTTATTTAAGACCTTTGGTATATCTTGGATATGGTGTTATGGGACTTTATCACAAAGAAGCACCTGTTAGAGTTAGTATATCTGCGTGGGAGTGGGGTGCTTATCTAGGTGAAGAGGGACTTCAAAAAGGTGTGAGAGTAAAAATAAGCTCTTTTACAAGAACTCCAAATACTTCTGGTATGGGCAAAGCAAAAGCAGTAGCTAACTATCTAAATTCTCAAATGGCAAAATATGAAGCAGTTGAGGCTGGTTATGATGAAGCACTTTTAAGAGATGATCAAGGCTTTATAGCTGAAGCTAGTGGAGCTTGTTTTTTTATAGTAAGAGATGGAGTTTTGATCTCTCCTCCAAGTGATAATACACTAGAATCTATCACTCAAGCTACAGTTATAGAGTTGGCTAAAGATATGGGTATAGAAGTAGTTAGAAAAAGAATTACAAGAGATGAAGTTTATGTTGCTGATGAAGCGTTTTTTACAGGAACAGCAGCAGAAGTTACTCCTATTAGAGAAGTTGATGCTAGAACTATAGGAGCTGGATGTAGAGGTCCAATAACTCAAAAGCTTCAAAGTGCATATTTTGATGCAGTAACTGGAAAAAATCCAAAATATACAAAATATTTGACATATATTAACTAAAATTTTAAGGAAAAAGATGCCAATAGACAACGACTATTTTAAGAATAGACAAAAACAACAAAACAATCAAGGTGGTGGTGGAGGTGGATATACTCCTCCTTTTGAGCCACCTGAGATTTTCAAAAACTTAGGTAAAAAGGCTGGTGTTATTTATGCTATTATAATAATAGGATTGCTTTTTGCTATAGCAAAGCCTTTTGTGGTGGTAAACTCAGGTGAAGTTGGTATTAAAGTAACACTTGGTAAATATGAAGATATGCCACTTCGCCCAGGATTTCATTTGTTTATTCCTTTTATGCAAAAGGTAATAGTAGTTGATACAAAAGTGAGAATCATGCACTATACAACTACAGATGATATAGGTATTTTTGATGCTGGTATTAGAGTAAATGATGCTATTAATATACTAGATTCAAGAGGTTTGCCTGTTTCTATTGATTTAACTGTTCAATATAGACTTCTTAGTGATGGAGCACCATCAACTATAGCAAACTGGGGACTTAGCTGGGAAGAAAAGATTATAAATCCAGTGGTAAAAGATATTACAAGAAGTGTTGTAGGAAGTTTTAGAGCTGAAGATTTACCTATAAAAAGAAATGAGATTGCTACTATGATAGAACTAGGAATTAGAGAAAAAATAGACTCTTTACATGAAAAACCAGTTGAACTAGAGTCTGTTCAGCTAAAAGAGATTATTCTTCCTCCAAAGATCAAAGAGCAAATTGAAAGAGTTCAAATAGCAAACCAAGAAGCTGAAAGAACAAGATATGAAGTTGAAAGAGCAAAACAAGAGGCTCAAAAAGTAGCAGCTTTGGCTGAAGGAGAAGCACAAGCCAAAAGAATAGCAGCTCAAGGTCAAGCTGATGCTATACTTATAGAAGCAAAAGCACAATCACAGTCAAATGATCTTATTTCAAAATCTCTAACAAGAGATCTTTTACAACTAGAGCAGATCAAAGTTCAAGGTAAGTTCAATGAAGCTCTAAGAGATAATAAAGACTCTAAAATCTTCTTAACTCCTGGTGGAAGTACACCAAATATTTGGCTTGATTCAAAAGATAGCCAAAAATCTACATCTATAAGCCAATAAGATGGATTTTTCAAAGCTTGATTGGGATAAAGGTGACGGGTTAATACCTGTCATTACCCAAGATTATGAGAGTTTGGAAGTCTTAATGTTGGGATATACAGATAAAAAAGCCTTAGAATTAACTATAAGCACCAATGAAGCTCATTACTATAGTAGAAGTAAACAAAGACTTTGGAAAAAGGGCGAAACAAGTGGACATATCCAAAAAATAAAAGAGATTTTTGTTGATTGTGATGATGATACTATACTTTTTAAAGTAGAACAAATTGGAGTAGCTTGTCATACAGGTAGAAAAAATTGTTTTTTTAAGAGTATAGATGGAACTACGCTAAACCAACCATTAGTAGATATGAGTAGTAGTTATGGGGTAGTTGATACGCTATATCATACTATTTTAGATAGAAAAAAAAGTGATCCTACTAGCTCATATACAGCTAAGCTTTTACAAGGTGATGAAAACTCTATGCTTAAAAAAATAGTAGAAGAAGCTGGTGAGTTTACATTTGCATATAAAGATGATGATATCCAAGATATGATCTATGAAGCAGCTGATTTAACATATCATATGCTTGTAGCTATGGCTAGTAAAAATATCTCTCCAGATAGAATAAAACAAGAGTTAGCAAGAAGATTTGGACTTAGTGGAATAGAAGAAAAAAACAGTAGAGGATAAAACTTGAAAAACATAGAGACAAAATGTGGTTTTGTAGCAGTAGTAGGTAGGCCAAATGCAGGTAAAAGCTCACTTCTAAACTCTATCATAGGTGAAAAAATAGCAATGGTTTCACATAAAGCCAATGCTACAAGAAAAAGATCAAATATCATAGCAATGAACGGCAAAGATCAGATTATTTTTGTAGATACCCCAGGTATTCATGAAAGTGAAAAGCTTATAAATCAATTTATGCTAGATGAAGCACTAAGAGCTATAGGGGATTGTGATTTAATACTTTTTTTGGCTCCTATTACAGATAAACTAGATCATTATGAGAGCTTTTTAGAAAAAAATAAAAAAAATACTCCTCATATAGTACTTTTAACCAAAATAGATATGGTAAGTCAAGAGGAGATTTTGCTAAAGAGTGCCCAGTATGCTAAATATAGCGATAAATATGAGGCTTTAATGCCAATATCTATTAAAAAAGAGCTTGATATTAAATATTTGCTTGATTTGATAGTAAAATATCTTCCAATATCACCACTACTTTATGATAGTGAGATTTTAACAACAGATCATATAAGAGATATCTATAAAGAGTTTATCCGTGAGGCTATCTTTGAAAAAATTAGTGATGAGTTACCTTATGAAGCTGATGTAAAGATAGATAAGATAGAAGAAAAACAAAATGTTGATGTTATAAGAGCTACTATTATAGTAGAAAAAGATTCTCAAAAAGGGATGATTATAGGCAAAGGTGGAGAATCTATCAAACGAATAGGAAAAGCAGCTAGATCTAAAATAGAGTATTTAAGTCAAAAAAAGGCATTTTTAGAGCTTTTTGTATCTGTTAAAAAAGGGTGGAGCAAAAACAAAAAAGGGCTTAAAGAGATGGGTTATGATATAGATCTAATCAAATAGCTTAAAAGGTGATAAAAATATTCTTTTTATAATATTTGAAGTTCCCTCAATAGCATCACTTGTTGCAAAGGTTTCTATTTGAGGATCATCTAAATCACCGCTTACTTTTGTGGATAAAGAGATACTTTCATCTTCTCCTAAAAGTATATATCCAACTATTGGGATATGCTTTACTACATTTGAATAATCTTTTAGTATAACTACATTGATATTACCATCAACAAGGCGATTATTTCTATCTATTAAAAGATTACCAATTAAATCAGATCTAGAGCCTTGTAAATATCCTTCATAGATATTAAATAGATTATCTTTTTCATCATAAATTACCTTTAAATTACCATAAACTATAGCAAATCCATCATGTCCTATACCATCTTTTAAGGCTCTATATGCTGAAGGCAAGGCAAGAAGAGGGTTAATAATAGCAGGAGATGTCTCTATAAAGGTGAGAAGATTATTTACAATAGCTAGATTTTCTAGTTTTGAATCAAAGATATTAACTTCACCCATATATTTATTGTCTGTTTTATCATTTTTATTTAAAACAAAGTTTACATAACCACCTTTTATAAACTCTTTATTAAGGTAGCTATTTATAAATTTATCATTTAAGTTTTGGGCATTTATTGTAGTGTTGTCTTTATCTTTTATATATTGAAGTGAACTATTTTGATAATTTGAGTTAAATTCAGTTTTATTTTTTGAGCTATATAGAGTAAAATCATCAGATAAAATCATAGTATTATCCACAAAAAGCCTAGAGTTTTGGGAGCTTACACTCAATATATAATCATTTTCTTTTGTTTGTGTATCATCAGTGAAATTATAATATATATCAAAATTATTAAGTTTTACTATAGCGGTATTGTGAAAATAGTTTAATATCAAAGATTTATCACTATTATTTAATATTAGTTCATCATTATTATAACTACCAACCAAATCAAAGTCCAGAATTTGGCTATTTTCTTTATATAAAATAGAATCTTTTAAAGAGATCTTTGTTCCAAAATGAATATTATCAAAATCTTTAAAATATAGGTTTAAGCTACAACGATTTATATTAGATATATCTATATTTGGATTTAAGTATGGTTTAAAAGTAAGTAAATCATCTATATTGATTGTAAAAAGACTATTGTCATTGATATTCATTTTAAATGTAAGATTATCTATTGTTAGAGTATTATTATTTAAATCATAAGTAAAGTTTGCATTATGGTTTTTAACAAACAATATATCCTCATCTTGTGAAGAGACTTTAAAGTTTTGGATATTTGCATTTCCTTCAATTATTTTTGTAGTAGTATCTATAGTCATACTTCCTGTAGCATCTATAAGGTTTTTGATATAAGCATCAAAGTTTTTGATTTGAACTATAGTATCTTTTAGCCACACTTTACCACTATTTACATAAAACTCAAAATCCTTTATTTTAATAAAAGCATTTTTTACATCAAAAGCACCACTAGCCTCTACACTAGAGTCATTTAAGTTTACTTTTATCATAACAGTTGCATTGGTATTTCCCTCTTTTTGTATAAGAGGTATATCTATCTCATAAGCTTTTAATATATCTAAAATATTACTATCAAGAAGATGATCAGTAGTGATATTGACTAGCAAAGAAGCAGGTAAAATATCATTTGTAATATTTGTAATCTCTACAAAGCTACCATCTATAGAGATATTTTTATAGATAGGATTGATTAGATTAAATGAAAGTGTATTTCTTTGGTAAATAACCTCTATTTTATCTGTATTTACAAAATCAAGCTTTTTGTGAAATCTGATTTTGGCATTAGAGATATTGGCTTTACCCTCTAAAGAGTTTAAAATAAGCTCTTGTTTACTTAAATCTATTTTCCCTTTTAGATACTCTAAACTATAGTCTCCAAATACACTATCATACATCCATTTTTCTATCTCTGGATGAAGTGTTACAAAGTTTTTTACAAATTTAATATCTTTTGTCTCTTTTGAATCTACAAAAAAATCAATATAATCACTTGTAATATTTAAGCCCAAACCACCTTTTACCTCTTGATGAGAGTAAGCACCAAAATAGTTCATAGTTAGTTTATTTAAATCTATTTTTGCCTCACCAGATGTTAGTATATCGTAGTTTTTTATATATAATTGATCAATATTTAAATCTATAAAGTCACTAAAAATCTCTGGTTTTGCTTGGATTTTAAGAAGATTGTTTTCAAAAAAGAAATACTCTTTGTTGTAAGCTATAGAAAAACTATGCTCTTTTATAGCACAATGATCTATTTTTATTGTTTCAAAATATTTTAATACATCCCATATATAAGTAACTGTTTTTTTGATATCTATATTTGAAAAATCCCCATCACTATCTATATCTTCAAGGCTAGAGAGATCTATTTTTTTAGCACTTAGGCTCCATTTTTTATCATATTTGATATATAAATCTTCTATATAATAAGATTTAAACCTAAAATTGTCTATACTTACACCAAAATACCTAACTTGTATATAAAAGGTTGCAATAATCAAAAATAGTATTAGAAATATAGCTATAAGAGGCTTGTTCATATTTGAATTGATATCCGTAATTTTAATTTCACTTCTATTTTACCTAAGTATTAATGTATATTCTTCTAGGATAATATTTATACCTCAAGGATCAACGAATACTATTATATCATATTTATCTAAAAGTGGCTATGAGTTAAATATGGTTGATTCACTATATATGAGGTTTTTTTTGGGATATCCCCAAAGTGGCTGGATAGATCTTAAATCAAACAAGATGACAAAAGGGGATTTTTTATATCAATTAACCACTTCAAAAGCAGCCCTAAAACAAGTCACACTTATTCCTGGGGAGACATATTTTGATTTTTTCAATAAAGTAAGTTTGGAATTGGATCTTTCTTATGATAGGCTAATAGATGTTTATGATGGATTGAAGTTTAGAGATGATGGCAATATCCTAGCAGAGACTTATAGTATCCCTATAGGTATGGATGAACAATATTTAGTCTATTATCTTATAAATCATAGCCAAAGAAAATACTCTGAAGTGAGTAAAAAAATCTTTGGTAGCTATAATCAAGACAATTGGTACTCATATTTGATAGTAGCATCTATTATCCAAAAAGAAGCAGCTAATATAGAAGAGATGCCCTTAGTTGCTAGTGTTATATATAATCGTCTTAAAAACTCTATGCCACTACAGATGGATGGGACTTTAAAGTATGGGGAGTTTTCAAAAAGAGCTATTACTCCAGCTATTATCCAAAATGATGAGAGTAGATACAATACTTACAAATACAAAGGACTACCAGAACACCCTATTTGTAATGTATCCCTAACAGCTTTGATTTCAGCGATAAAACCAAAAAATACAGAGTTTTTATATTTTGTAAGAGATAAAACGACAAAAACACATATATTTAGTAAAACATATCGTGAACATATAAACAATATAAACTATACAAAACAGCAAGAAAGCTATGTTAAAACTTTACCAAAAGAGCAATATACTAATGATTCTTCCAAAATACATACCAAAAACAATATTGAGCCTTCAGTGTTAGATGAATCTACAAAACCTATAGATATAAAAGCACTTTTTGATAGTATCAAGTAACTTTGTTACCTTATGTTACATACTCCCACTTTTTTTAAATGGTTGTGTGTAACTTTATACTACACTTCGTATATAAATGCTACTATTTCTTTATTCAATAATAAACTTTAGGAGAAATAAATATGTCAGCAAATACAAAAATCATATGGACTCAGATAGATGAAGCTCCAGCTTTAGCAACATACTCTTTATTACCAATAGTCAATGCTTTTACAAAAGTAGCAGGTGTTGATGTTGAAACTAGAGATATATCGCTTAGTGGTAGAGTTATCTCAAATCTAAGCCCTTGGTTGCCAGAAAATCAAAGAATGTCTGATTTCTTAGCAGAACTTGGAGATCTTACACTAAAAAAAGAGGCAAATATTATAAAGTTACCAAATATTAGTGCTTCTATTCCTCAACTTATAGCTACTATAAAAGAGCTTCAAGAAAAAGGGTATAAGTTACCAGATTATCCAGAAAATCCACAAACAGATGATGAAAAAGCTATATTTGAAGCTTATAGTAAATGTTTAGGATCTGCTGTTAATCCAGTTCTTAGAGAAGGAAACAGTGATAGAAGATGTGCAGCAAGTGTTAAAAACTATGCTAGAAAAAACCCACATAAACTAAGAGATTTTAGTGAAAACTCAAAATCACATGTATCATATATGAATAGTGGTGATTTTTATGGCAATGAAAAATCAGTAACAGTTGCAAAAGGTGGAGAGTTTAAAATAGAACTAGCAAAAAAAGATGGTAGTACAGTTGTATTAAAAGATGGATTAAAATCATCTGATGGAGAGGTTTTAGATGGTACTTTTATGAGTGTAAAAGCACTTAGAGATTTTATAGAAGAGTCTATCAAAGAGGCTAGTGAAGATGGTTTACTTTATTCAGTTCATCTAAAAGCAACTATGATGAAAGTATCAGATCCTATTATGTTTGGACATTTTGTTGAGGTATTTTATAAAGATGTATTTGCTAAACACGGACAAACATTTAAAGAGTTAGGTGTAAATGTTAAAAACGGCTTAGGTGATGTATATGCAAAAATATCAAAACTTCCAGCAGATAAAAAAGCAGAAATAGAAGCAGATATAAAAGCAGTTTATAGCAAAAGACCATCTATAGCTATGGTTGATAGTGATAAAGGTATAACAAATTTACATGTTCCAAATGATATTATTATTGATGCATCTATGCCTGTTGTTATTAGAGATGGTGGTAAGATGTGGAATAGTGAAGGCAAAGTTCAAGATTGTTTAGCTGTTATTCCAGATAGATGTTATGCTACTATGTATGCTGAGATTATGGATGATGTAAGAGTAAATGGAAAACTAGATGTAACTACTATGGGAACAGTACCAAATGTAGGACTTATGGCTCAAAAAGCTGAAGAGTATGGATCTCATCCTACAACATTTGAAATTCCAGCTGATGGAACTGTAAGGGTAGTTGATGCAAATGGAAATATTTTGATAAGTCATGATGTTGAAGCTGGTGATATTTGGAGAATGAGTAGAGCTAAAGATATAGCTATTAAAGATTGGGTTAAATTAGCTGTTACAAGATGTAGATTATCTAATACTCCTGTTGTATTTTGGCTAGATGAAAACAGAGCTCATGATGCTCAAATCATCACAAAAGTAAACAAATACTTAACAGAGCATGATACAAAAGGTTTAACTATAGAGATTTTAGCTCCACAAGAGGCTATGGCATATACATTGGAGAGAATTAGAAGAGGGCTTGATACTATTTCTGCAACAGGAAATGTTTTAAGAGATTATTTAACAGACCTTTTTCCTATTTTAGAGCTAGGAACTAGTGCAAAAATGCTTTCAATTGTACCGTTATTAAGTGGTGGTGGACTATTTGAAACAGGTGCAGGTGGATCAGCACCTAAACATGTTCAACAGTTTATGCAAGAAGGATATTTAAGATGGGATAGCTTAGGAGAGTTTTTAGCACTTCAAGTAAGCTTAGAGCATCTTGCAAACGCATTTGGCAACAAAAAAGCAGCAGTTCTTGCAACTACCCTTGATATTGCAAATGGTAAGTTTTTGGATGAAAACAAATCTCCAGCTAGAGCAGTAGGGCAGATAGATAATCGTGGAAGTCATTTCTATCTTGGTATGTATTGGGCTGAAGCGTTAGCAAATCAAAATGAAGATAGCCAATTAAAAGAAAAATTTACAAAAGTTTTTGAAGATTTAAACTCAAATGAAGAAAAAATCAATCATGAGCTTATAGATGCTCAAGGCAAGGCTCAAGATATAGGTGGATACTATAAGCCAGATTTTACAAAAGCATCACAGGCGATGAGACCAAGTGCTACATTAAATAACATTATTGATTCTATTTAAGTAAATTTTATTAAAAACTTTACTTTATAAACAAAATTACGATATGATAAGGTGGGATTTTTCCAACCTTATCATAAGATCTACAAATATTACGGTTAAGCTTAAGTTAAGAGCTAAAGCAATAGCGTTAAACTTAATCTTAACCTTTTGTAGGTTTTATAGACTAAAAGAAAGGATGAGAATGAGAGGTAAAAAAGTAACAATAATCGGTGCAGGAAATGTAGGTTCAACTATAGCATATATATTAGCTATGAACGGTTCTGCACATGAGGTAGTTCTAAGAGACAACAAAACAGATCGAGCAAAAGGTATGGCACTAGATATGTCACAAGCTGCAAATGCTGCTAGAGCTCATACTGTAGTAACAGCTGCAAATGATGCAAGTGATATAGCTGATAGTGATGTTGTTGTTATAGCCGCAGGAAGTCCTAGAAAACCAGGGATGAGTAGAGATGATTTACTTTTGGTAAATGCACAAGTTATGAGAGAAGTTGTAGCTGATATTGTTAAATATGCTCCAAAAGCTATAATAGTTCCAGTTTCAAATCCACTTGATGCTATGGTTTATGTAGCGTTAAAAGAGAGTGGTTGGAGTAGAAACAGAGTTATTGGAATGGCAGGTGTTTTAGATAGTGCTAGAATGGCTCATTTTATCTATGAAAAGCTAGGATATGGAGCAGGACAAATAAGAGCTTCAGTTATGGGTGGACATGGTGATGATATGGTTCCACTACCAAGATTTTCTACAGTTGCAGGGGTTCCTCTAACAGATCTTCTTTCTTGGGATGAGATAGATGAGATAGTAGAAAAAACCAAAAACGGTGGAGCCCAAATAGTAAGTTATCTTCAAACAGGCTCAGCGTATTATGCACCAGCAAAAGCAACTGCTATTATGGTTGAAGCTATACTAAAAGATACAAAACAGATCTATCCATGTGCTGTTATGCTTGATGGTGAGTATGGATACAAAGATGTAGTAAGTGGCGTTCCTGTTATGCTAGGAGCTAGAGGGGCTGAAAAGGTAATAGAAGCTAGTCTAAACGAAGAACAAGCAGGAAGATTTGCAAAATCAGTAGCAAGTGTTCAAGAGCTTATAGATACGTTAAATAAACATAAATTTTTTGAGAAAAAATAGAGATCGGATATATTTATGAGAGTTATAGAGTTTGATGAGCTTGTAAAAGCAGTAAAAGAGATGATTATTCATTGTGGTACAGTGTTGCCAAAAGATGCTTATGATGCTTTACAAAAAGCTTACAATGAGGAAAAATCAGAAGTAAGCCGTGAAGTTTTAAGACAGCTACTAGAAAACGCAGATATTGCAAAAGAAGAAAAAAGACCTCTTTGTCAAGATACAGGATTGGCTGTGTTTTTTGTAAAAGTTGGTGAAGATGTGAAGCTTAATGGTGGAAGTTTTAGAGATGCGTTTAACAAAGGCACTGAACTTGGCTACCAAGAAGCATATTTAAGAGCTTCAACATGTGAGCCTTTTAGTAGAGCAAACTTAAAAGATAAGATAGGGTATAATCTACCAGCTATAGTTCATTTTGATTTAGTTGAAGGTGATAAGATAGAAATAGAATATGCCGCAAAAGGTGGTGGAAGTGAAAACGTAAGCCGTGCTACAGTTTTGCCTCCAGCAGCAGGTAAAGATGGTGTTTTAAAGTTTGTAAAACAAGTTATCTCTGATGCAGGACCAAATCCATGTCCACCTATAATAGTAGGTGTTGGAATAGGCGGTACTTTTGAAAAAGCAGCAATGTCAAGTAAACATGCACTTTTTAGAGAAATAGGAACAGTAAACGAAGATAGCGAAATGGCAGAATTTGAAGAGCAAATTCATAAAGAGCTAAACAAACTAGGAATTGGTGCTATGGGTATGGGCGGAACACAAACTGTTTTAGCAGTTCATATAGAAGCAAATCCATGTCATATAGCATCTTTGCCTATTTCAGTCAATGTCCAATGTCATAGCTCTAGACATGCACATATTACTATATAAGTAGGGGTTTTAGATGAGTCAAACATATTATTTAACTACTCCATTAAAAGATAAAGATGTTACAAAACTAAACAGTGGTGATATAGTTTTTTTAAGTGGAGTTATCTATACAGCTAGAGATGCTGCACATAAGAGATTGGTTGATTTGATAGCAGAGGGTAAAGAACTACCTTTTGACCTAGAGGGGAGTGTTATATACTTTGTAGGTCCAACACCACCAAAACCGGGGGAGCCTATAGGAAGTGCAGGACCAACTACAAGCTATAGGATGGATAGTTACTCTCCTACGCTACTAAAATATGGTTCAAAAGGTATGATAGGCAAAGGCAAAAGAAATGCTGAGGTTATAAAAGCATGCCAAGAGTATAAGGGAGTCTATTTTGGGGCAACTGGTGGTGCAGGGGCATTGCTAGGCAAAAAAATAGTAAAAGCAGAAGTTATAGCTTATCCAGAATTAGGACCTGAAGCAATAAGAAGATTGGAAGTAAAAGATTTTCCAGTGACTGTTATCAATGATACAAAAGGTAACGATTTGTATCAAATGGGTAGAGAAAAATACGAAATAAAGTAGAAATAAGTAACTAATTGATACTATTTGATTTAATGAAGAATTGATTTTACAAAGGAAAAGATTATGAATATTCATGAATATCAAGCAAAAGAGATATTTAAAAAATATGGTGTTCCTACTCCTAGAGGACATATTGCTTATACTCCAGATGAAGCTGTAAAAGTAGCTCAAGAGCTAGGTGGCAATATATGGGTAGTCAAAGCCCAAATTCATGCAGGTGGAAGAGGACTTGGCGGTGGTGTAAAACTAGCAAAAAGTACCAATGAAGTAAGAGAACTTGCATCACAAATCTTAGGTATGACTCTTATTACTCACCAAACAGGACCAGAGGGTAAACTTGTACAAAAAGTATATATAGAAGAAGGAGCAGATATCAAGGCTGAATATTATCTTGGTATGGTGCTTGATAGAGCTTTGGAGATGCCTGTTATGATGGCTTCAACTGAAGGTGGTATGGAGATAGAAGAAGTAGCTCACAACAGTCCAGAAAAAATAGTAAAAGTTGCTATTGACCCAACTATTGGTTTTCAAGGCTTTCACGGTAGAGAACTAGCTTTTGGACTTGGTTTACCAAAAGAGGAGATAAATACATTTATTAAATTTGCTAGTTCATTATACAAAGTTTATATGGATAATGACGCAGAGATGATAGAGATAAATCCACTTATCAAAACAGGTGATGGCAAGTTTTTGGCTCTTGATGCTAAGATGGGATTTGATAACAATGCTCTTTATAGACAAAGTGCTATTTCAGAGATGAGAGATTTGAGTGAAGAAGAGCCTACAGAGATAGAAGCTGGTAATTATGGACTTAGTTATGTAAAACTTGATGGCAATGTAGGATGTATGGTAAATGGTGCAGGTCTAGCTATGGGTACTATGGATACTATCAACTATGTTGGTGGCAAACCAGCTAACTTCCTAGATGTGGGTGGCGGAGCAAATCCACAAACTGTTGCAAAAGGTTTTGAGATAATCTTAAAAGATAAAAATGTAAAATCAATCTTTGTAAATATCTTTGGTGGTATAGTAAGATGTGATAGAGTTGCAAATGGTATCTTAGAAGCTACAAAACTAGTAGATGTAAATGTTCCTGTTATTGTAAGACTAGATGGGACAAATGCAACTGAAGCTGCTGATATTTTGAACAATGCTGGTATGGACAATATCATAGCAGCAACTGATCTAGCTGATGGTGCAAAAAAAGCTGTTGAAGCAGCTACAAAATAAGGAGTAGGGATGTCAATTTTAGTAAACAAAGATACAAAAGTTATAGTTCAAGGCTTTACAGGTAAAGAGGGATCTTTTCATGCAGAGCAATGTATGGCTTATGGTACACAAATAGTTGGCGGAGTTACTCCTGGTAAAGGTGGAAGTGAACATCTAGGTAAACCAGTATATAATACTGTAAATGAAGCTATAAAAGAAACAAATGCAACTGTATCTATGATATTTGTTCCACCAGCTTTTGTTGCTGATGCTGTTATGGAAGCTGCTGATGCGGGTATAGAACTTGCTGTAATCATCACTGAAGGTGCTCCCGTAAAAGATATGATGATGGCAAAACACTATGCTAAGAAAAAAAATATGATGACTATTGGGCCAAATTGCCCTGGGATTATCACTGCTGATGAGTGTAAAATAGGTATTATGCCAGGGTTTATTTTCAAAAAAGGAAATGTTGGACTTATATCAAAATCAGGTACTTTGACATATGAAAGTGCAAACCAAGTATGTAATGAGGGATTTGGTATTACAACTGCTGTTGGTATAGGTGGAGACCCTATCATAGGGTTATCATATAAACAACTTCTTCCTATGTTTGAAGCTGATCCAGAGACCAAAGCAATAGTTATGATTGGTGAGATTGGTGGAGATCTTGAGATCCAAGCAGCTGAGTTTATAAAAGAAAATATCAAAAAACCAGTTGTAGCATTTATCGCTGGACAAACTGCTCCAAAAGGTAAACGTATGGGTCATGCGGGTGCTATCATAAGTGGTAGTGCAGGAACTGCAGCAGAAAAAATGGCTGCACTTGAAGCTGCTGGTGTAACTGTAGTAGTAAGCCCAGCTGATATAGGTAAGGCTGTAGCTAAGGTTTTGGGTAAATAGTCCAACTTTATGGGTTCATACCACTTGGAAGTGAGACTTCAGTCTCACCCACTCAAAAAAGCATAGTAATATTTAAGAATGGGTGACAATAAATTGTCACTTCCAAAAACAGGAAGTGAGACTTCAGTCTCACCCACTCAAAAAAGTATAATATTCAAAGATATATCACTTAAGTTATGGTGGGATTGAAATCCCACTTCCAAAAACAGGAAGTGAGGATTCATCCTCACCAATTCATTTACCAATAAATAAAATAGTTTATGATATACTAAAGCCTATAAAAGGATGTAGTATGTTTCAAAATAGTATTATAAAAGAGTTTAGTAAAAATCTTGATAACAAACTCATAGCCACTAGATGGGTATCATATCAAGAGTATTTAAAAAAGATAGACTTTATCAAAACTGTTAAAGAAGAGAAATACCAAGATGGTTTTTTAAAAGATATCTTTGAAGAGTGCTTAGGATATACACTAGATACTACAAATCCATCATTATACAACCTAGAACGTGAGAAGAAAAACGAAACAGATAGCAAAAAAGCTGATGGTGTCATTTATCTAGATGGTAAGATAATAGGCATCATAGAACTAAAAGCCCAAGATACCAAAAACCTTGATAGAGTACAAGCTCAGGCTTTTTATTATTTATCACAGCATCAAGATGCTAAATATGTCATTATTTCTAACTTTGATGAACTAAGATTGTATATAGAAAAATCAACAGCTTATGAAAGATTTAGTCTTTTTGATCTTGATTTTGAGGAGTTTAAAAAGCTTCATTTGTTGCTCTCATATGAAAGTATACAAAAAAATATTCCACTTAAAATCAAAGAAAAATCCAATTCTTTTGAACAAAATATCTCAAAAGAGCTATACAAAGACTACTCAGCTTTTAGGCTAGAGCTTTTTGAAAATATAGTCAAAAACAATCACAAAGATAAAAATATAGACAAATCCATACTTCTAAGACTTACTCAAAAGCTTTGTGATAGGATAATCTTCATACTTTTTGCTGAAGATAGAGGACTTCTTAGAGCCAATACTATCCGTGAGATAAGAGAGGAGTTTGCAAACCAAAAGTTTACTGATTATGATTTGTATGATATATATAAGTTTTATTTTGATGCTATTTCACTGGGAAATAATAAGCTAGATATCCCTAGATACAATGGTGGGATGTTTTTAAAAGATGAGTTACTTGATAGCTTAAAAATAGATGATGATATCTTAGATATAAAAGTGCAAAAACTATCTGATTATGATTTTTTGAGTGAAGTTAGTGTCAATATCCTAGGACATATATTTGAACAATCTTTAACTGATCTTGAAGAGCTTCAAGCAAACCTAGATAATACCAGCTATGATAAAACAAAATCAAAAAGAAAAAAAGATGGAGTTTTTTATACACCAGAATATATCACAAGATATATAGTTGAAAACACTTTAGGCAAAATGTGCACAGACAAAAGAGCTGAGTTAAATATCGCAAGTGATGATTTATCCTCACCCAAAAACCCAAAAAAGCTTACAAAAAGTGAAGAACAAACAAAAGAAAATCTTCTTTTATATAAAGAGTGGCTACTTAGTCTTAAGATTTTAGATCCTGCATGTGGAAGTGGTGCATTTTTAAACCAAGCACTAGAGTTTCTTATAGCTGAACATAACCAACTCCAATACGACCTAGCTTTGATGGGAGATCTGTTTGCTTCTTATATGGTAGAAGAAGCAGTACTAGAAAACAACCTTTTTGGAGTAGATATCAACGAAGATGCAGTTGAGATAGCAAAGCTCTCTTTGTGGCTTAGAACTGCACAAAGAGGAAGAGTACTAACAAGGCTAAGTGATAAGATAATTTGTGCAAATTCACTTCTTGAAATGCCATTTGAGATGGGTAGTTTTGATGTGGTTATAGGTAATCCGCCTTATGTAAGACAAGAGATGATAAAAGATATAAAACCACAACTTCAAGAAAAATATACAACTTATACAGGTACAGCTGATTTATATGTATATTTTTATGAATTAGCCTTAAATATGCTAAAACCAAATGGTTTAAAAGGTTTTATTTGTTCAAATAAATTCTTCCGTGCAAAATATGGAGAAAACTTAAGAGAGTATATTTTAGAAAATACAACAATTCTAAGAATAGCAGATTTTAACGGGATTAAGATTTTTCACGATGCGACAGTAGATAGCGCTATTACAATATTTCAAAAACAAAAAGCTTCTAAAAACTCTACTTTTAAAGTTGTAGATAGTGATTTGTTAAATAGTTATGATATGAAGCAAAATGATTTAACAAAAACTAGCTTTAGTTTTTCAAACCCAAAAGAACTAGCAATAAAACAAAAAATAGAGAAAATAGAAACCCCTTTAAAAGAGTGGGATATAAAATATTATAGAGGAATAACTACTGGATTTAATGATGCCTTTGTTATAGATGAAACTACAAAAAATGAATTAATAAAAAAAGACCAAAAAAGTGCTGAAATTATAAAACCACTTTTAAGAGGTAGAGATATAAAAAGATATGAAGCTAATTTTGCAAATTTATATCTTATAAATTCACATAACAATCCACCAGTAAATATTGAAGATTATCCAACAATAAAAGAACATTTAAACCAATATTATGAACAATTAGAAAAAAGAAGCGATAAGGGAACTACACCTTATAATTTAAGAAATTGTGCTTACTTACAAGAATTTAATAAGGAAAAAATTGTTTTTTCAAAAGCCTCAAAAGAACAAGCATTTTCTTATACAGTAGATACCATTTATTTGCAAAATACCTCTTATATTATGACTGGAGAAAATTTAAAATTTTTATTAGCAATATTAAATTCAAAACTTTCAAAATATATTTTCTTAAATTTTTTACAATCAGGTGGGATAAATGGTGAAATAACTATACAAGCCATAGAAAGATTACCAATCCCAAAAATAGATGAACTTGCACAAAAACCATTTATTGCTTTGGTTGATGAGATTTTGGAAGCCAAACAAAAAATCAAAGATTATAAAGTTTTATTAGATGAAGCTATCGCTACAAATAATTTCGATAGGGAAATTGCACTCAAAAAAGAGCTTGAAAATCTAGAAAATATTTGTAATACAAATGAAATCACAATAGATAATATGGTTTATAAACTCTATGATTTAACAGATGATGAGATTAAAATTGTGGAGGGGGTGTGATGGATAATAATTTAGATTCTAATCTTCAAAAACTTAGCAACTGCTCAATAAATAATTGTGAAAATGATGTATACGAAGGATACAGTGAATGTGTTTTGCATTGTCCGAAAAATAGCTATGGGCAAGATTGGCAGTGGTTGGCTCCATCTTTTTATGAAGAATTCAAGAAGTATATCGTAGATTTTTTTAGTAAACATAGCTTTTTAATAGATGGAAGAATAACAAAAGAGGAGATGAAGACTTATTTAGATGGTGAAGACTATAATGATTTAGAGTATAATAATATATTTAAAGAATTGCGTTTGATGCCAACTCATATAGTTTTTCCAGATAGAAATAGTGGTGATTATTTTGATTATTTGAAAATACTAAATCTATTTGGAGAGATTCATTTTAGTTATTGTGAATTTTATATAGGAAATTTAGACCTCAAAGATACAAAGGTATTTTTTCAAGATTGTAAATTTCATAAAAGTTGGAATTTACTTGATTATAAAATTTTAGATAATGTGTATAATGCAATCTATCTAGATTGTACTTTTAATGATGATGTATTTAATGATTCATCGGTAAGAAACAATGAACCTTATGATTTAAATGCCAATCAATTTAACGCTTATTGTACTTTCAATAAAAATATAACTTTATATAATGTGCATATTAATGGAT
>JAAYJJ010000206.1 GCA_012522985.1 Aliarcobacter butzleri | reverse complement strand
CACACAAAAGGTGGACTTGGTGTTATGGGAGATGATATAGTTGCAGGGTTTTTTGCTGGTATTTTGAGTTTACTTACATTTAGATTCTTGTTTTTTATCTTATAATGATATAATATGGAAAATTTTGAAGGAAGGATAATGTCAGAAGGAGACAATAAAGAGATTTTTGCTTGTGTCGATGATTCTAAATACTCAAAAGATGTATGTGATTATGGAATAGATATATCAAAAGCTACAAAATCACCACTAAAAATACTAAATGTAATAGAGTACTCAAAAATAAATAAGCTTAAAAATAAAGCTATATCAACACAAGATGAATTTTTAAAACACCTCTCAAACGATGATGATAAACAAATAGTATTTAATGCTATTAATAAAAGTAATAAACTTCTTCAAGAGTATGAACAAAATGCTATTGATGCTGGACTTAAAAAAGTCTCTATTGTACAAAAATATGGTACTTTTTATGATAGTGTTGTAGAACTAAAAGAGCAAATTAGACTTTTGATTATAGGTTATGTTCAAAAACAAAATGATGAAAATATTATCATCTTAGGTAAACAAGTAGAACAAATCATAAGAGATTCAGAACTTCCTGTTCTTTTAATAAACCAAAAATTCAAACCAGTTAAAAGAATTATGATGGCATATGATGGAAGCCCCTCTTCTATAAAGGCTTTGCAAGGTATTATGCAATCCCCTCTTTTAAGATCTGATGTTATTAGATATATTGTAAATGTAAATAATGATATAGAAAAATCTAAACAGATTATTGATAAAGCTTCTGAAATCTTAGATAAAAGTAACCTAAACTTTGAGTTAGTAAGCCTAAAGGGTGATGATCATGTCAATGAGCTTATAAAGTTTCAATATGAAAATGATATAGATATGGTTGTTATGGGTGCTTTTGGTAGAGGTAAAATAAGAAGAGCTATTTTTGGTAGTTTTACATCAAAAATGCTTCAAAACAACCCAAAACCACTACTACTTATCAAATAAAAGAGTCTAGTTAGACTCTTTTACCATAGATGCAAACTCTTTGAAGATATGCTTTGTATCATGTGCTTCTGGGATGTATTGTACAGATATAATAGGTTTATCCTTATATCTTAAACCCTCTACACTACTATCAAAAAGGCTTGTATGAGAAATATTTGCAAACTCTTCAATCTCTTTTGAAACACTTTTTGTATGTGCTTGAGATGATATTTCAACTTTCTTATCAACTTTTATAGGATGACTTCCTATATGTTGTACAAAGCCTAGCGTCTCTACAGCTACACCATAAGATAGTGCAACTATTTGATGTCCTAAACCTATAGCAAACATAGGAATCTCTTTAGAAATTAGTTTTTTAACTCCATTTATTTTACTATCTAGCCCATCTAAAAGCTCTGGACCATTACTTAGAACTACTCCGCCTATTTCACCTTGTTCAAATCTTTGGATAATAAGCTCTACATCAAAAGAAGCTGGTACAACTTCAACTTCAAGTCCGCAATTAACTAGCTCATTAAGAGTAGCTTTTTTTACTCCAAAATCTATCACAACTATT
>JAAYJJ010000205.1 GCA_012522985.1 Aliarcobacter butzleri | reverse complement strand
TGGTAGAGCAGCTGATTTGTAATCAGCAGGTCGGGGGTTCAAGTCCCTTCACCAGCTCCATTTTGTTGTTTATGCGTGATTTATCAAAATCAGCGCTGGACCATATTGATATTACTTTATGAGGTGAGGTTGGAGAGCGGTCAAATCCAGGAGACTGTAAATCTCCCGCTTATAGCTTCGAAGGTTCAAATCCTTCTCTCACCACCATTTATGATGCGGGTGTAGCTCAGTTGGCTAGAGCTTCTGCCTTCCAAGCAGACTGTCGCGCGTTCGAGTCGCGTCACCCGCTCCATATTACAATTGATATTGATACTGGGAGCTGAGTTATACGCATCTATATTTATAACTCTAAGAATAATCCCAATTCAAATCATATTACTGTTAAATATGGGCTTAACAAGTCTATAAGCTATAGCATTTTTATCTGCCCATATAGCTCAGAGGTAGAGCACTTCCTTGGTAAGGAAGAGGTCGGAAGTTCAAGTCTTCTTATGGGCTCCAGCTCTAAGCTATATTTTAGATAAAATATTGTACATTTGTAAAAACTAAGAGTATTTTTTAGTTTTTAGAGGTGTGCCCTCATAAATTCCCTCTGATTAGATTAGCTATTTGGCTTATCTACTCAGAGGGCAAAAGCTTTAAAACATTAAAAAGGAAAATAAGATGGCTAAAGAAAAATTTTCAAGATCTAAACCACACGTAAATATTGGTACAATAGGACACGTTGACCACGGTAAAACTACAACTACTGCTGCTATATCTGCTGTACTAGCAACAAAAGGTCTAGCAGAGATGAAAGATTATGATAAAATCGATAATGCTCCAGAAGAAAGAGAAAGAGGTATTACTATTGCTACTTCTCATATAGAGTATGAAACAGAAAATAGACACTATGCTCACGTTGACTGCCCAGGTCACGCGGACTACGTTAAAAATATGATTACTGGTGCTGCTCAAATGGACGGTGCTATATTAGTTGTTTCTGCTGCTGATGGCCCAATGCCACAAACAAGAGAGCATATCCTACTTTCAAAACAAGTTGGTGTTCCATATATCGTTGTATTTATGAACAAAGCTGATATGGTTGATGATGCTGAGCTATTAGAGCTTGTTGAGATGGAAATTAGAGAACTTTTAAGCTCATATGATTTCCCTGGTGATGATACTCCTATCGTTTCAGGTTCTGCACTTCAAGCACTAAATGAAGCTAAAACTGGTACATTAGGTGAGTGGGGACAAAAAATCCTAGATCTTATGGCTGCAGTTGATGAGTATATCCCAACTCCACAAAGAGATACTGAAAAAGATTTCTTAATGCCTGTAGAAGATGTTTTCTCAATCGCTGGTAGAGGTACTGTTGTAACTGGTAGAATCGAAAGAGGAACTATTAAATTAGGTGAAACTATCGAAATAGTTGGTATGAGAGATACTCAAACTACAACTGTTACTGGTATAGAAATGTTTAGAAAAGAGATGGAAATAGGTGAAGCAGGTGATAACTGCGGTATCTTACTAAGAGGTCTTAAAAAAGATGACGTACAAAGAGGACAAGTTCTTTGTAAACCAAAAACTATAACACCTCATACAAAATTTGAGTGTGAAGTTTATATCCTTTCAAAAGAAGAGGGTGGAAGACATACTCCATTCTTCAGCGGTTATAGACCACAATTTTATGTAAGAACTACAGACGTTACAGGTTCTGTTACACTTCCAGAGGGTGTTGAAATGGTTATGCCAGGAGACAATATTAAAATGACTGTAGAGCTTGTTGCACCAATTGCTATGGAAGATGGAACAAGATTTGCTATTAGAGAAGGTGGAAGAACTGTAGGTGCTGGAGTTGTTTCTAAAATTCTTGGATAATTAGAAAGAAAAAGGTAACAATATGGCAAAAGGCATTAGAATAAAAATAGGATTAAAATGTCAAGAAAGTGGTGATATTAACTACACAACTTGGAAAAATCCTAAAACACATACAGAAAAGTTTGAGATTAAAAAATATAATCCAAAACTTAGAAAACATACGATTCACAAAGAAGTGAAATTAAAATCTTAAGAATCTTTTTAGGCCAAGAGTTTCCCCTCTTGGCTTATTTTGTAGGTCAGTAGCTCCAATGGTAGAGCGCCGGATTCCAAATCCGATGGTTGGGGGTTCGAGTCCCTCCTGGCCTGCCACTTTAAAATATTTATAATAATAAACGAAAAGGTATAAAGTGAGTAAACTACTATCATATTATCAACATTCAAAAGAGGAATTGTCAAAAGTTATATTTCCTATTAAAGAACAAGTAAGAAGTGCTTATTTATCTGTTTTTTTAGTTGTTACTGTTATTACTTTGTTTCTTGCTTTAGTTGATTTGATAATGTCTTTTACTTTATCTTCAATAATAGGATAATGATATGTCACATAAATGGTATGCAATTCAAACACATTCAGGAAGTGAGCTTTCTGTAAAAAGAGCTTTAGAGAAGTTGGCTTCAGAGATGGATGATGGAAGAATAGCTGAAGTTGTTGTTCCTACTGAAGATTTGATAGAGATAAAAAAAAATAAAAAAGTAATTATAGAAAAACCTCTTTATCCTGCTTATGCTTTTGCAAAAATAGATCTTGATATAGCTTTGTGGCATAGAATACAATCAATGCCAAAAGTAGGAAGATTTATTGGTGAATCAAAAAGACCTACACCACTATCAGACAAAGATATAAATCAGATTTTAGAAAAAGCAAAAAACAAAACTGCTCCAAAACCAAAAGTATCTTTCCAAGCTGGTGAAACAGTAAGAATCAATGAAGGTTCTTTTGCGAATTTCAACGGTATAGTAGAGGATTTTGATTTAAGTTCAGGATTGATAAAACTAAATGTCTCTATTTTTGGAAGAAATACTCCTGTAGAGATCTCATATACACAAGTAGAAAGAATAGTATAAAAATAATGAGTTGATTCTATAAATTGATTGTTTAGATTGATTTATAGAGTCAACTCTCTAAGTAAATTAATAAGGAAAATATAGATGGCAAAAAAAGTATTCGGTATGATTAAATTGCAAATACCTGCTGGTGCTGCAAATCCATCACCACCAGTTGGACCAGCTCTTGGACAAAGAGGTGTGAACATAATGGAATTTTGTAAAGCATTTAATGAAAAAACAAAAGAGATGGCTGGATTTAGAATACCAGTTGAAATTACTGTTTATACAGATAAAAGTTTTACATTCATAACAAAAAAACCTCCAATGACAGAGCTTATTAAAAAAGCTGCAAATATCAAATCTGGAAGTGATAATCCTTTGAAGAAAAAAGTTGGAAAACTTACAAAAGATCAAGTTATGGAAATAGTAAAACAAAAAATAGCAGATCTTAATACAACTGATGAGCTAAAAGCTGCAAAGATTGTAGAAGGTAGTGCAAGAAGTATAGGTATTTCTATAGAAAAATAAGTTTTAAGTATATAATACTTTTCAAAATCCTTACCGCTAGGAAATAAGCGGAAGCAAACAAATTTAAACTTTGCGGAGAATATAAAATGGCAAAAAATTCAAAAAGATATAAATCTTTATTAGAAAAAGTTGATAATACAAAAGAGCATTCACTAGCTGATGCTGTAGCACTTGTAAAAGAGTTAAAATCAGCAAAATTTGATGAAAGTGTAGAGATAGCACTTAACCTAAACGTAGATCCAAGACATGCTGATCAAATGATTAGAGGTTCTGTAGTTCTTCCTAATGGTACAGGTAAAGTAGTAAGAGTTGGTGTATTTGCAAAAGGTGCAAAAGCTGACGAAGCAAAAGCTGCTGGAGCTGATATAGTAGGAAGTGATGATTTGGTTGAGGCTATTCAAGCTGGAAATATCAATTTTGATATACTTATCGCAACACCAGATACAATGGGGCTTGTTGGTAAAGTTGGTAGAATATTAGGGCCAAAAGGTCTTATGCCTAACCCAAAAACAGGTACTGTAACTATGGATGTTAAAAAAGCTGTAAGTGATGCTAAAGGTGGACAAGTTACATATAGAGTTGATAAAAAGGGAAATATGCATGCTGGTGTTGGTAAGGTTTCATTTACTACAGAAGCTATATTGGAAAATGTAGCTACTTTTGTAAAAGCTATCAATAGACAAAAACCAAGTACTGCAAAAGGTAGATATATTATCAATGCAGCTGTATCTCTTACTATGAGTCCATCAGTAAGATTAGATACAAATGAATTAATGGATCTTAGATAAATATAAGTAGATATTACTTAATCTTAAAACTAAAGACCGTAGGTAAAAAGCACCTCCGCTTTTTATAAAACCTACCGAAGTTGGAAGTTTTGAAAGGAGGAAAAATGACTAGAACACAAAAACAAGAAATACTAAGTTTTTTAGAGGGTGAATTCAAAGAGTCTCAAGCAATTGTTGTTTGTGATTATAAAGGACTAACTCATAAAGAGTTAGAAAGCTTTAGAAAAATGGCAAAAGATAGTGATTGTAAAGTTCAAGTTGTAAAAAATACTCTTGTAGAGATAGCTGTTAAAAATGCTGGATTAGAAGAGGTTAGTTTAACTGGAACAAATATCTATATTTGGTCAAATGAACAAATATCTGCTTGTAAAACTGCTGATAAATTTGCAGTAAGTATGAAAGATAAATTTACAATTAAATCTGGTGTTATTGAAGGTAAAGTTGCTGATGCTGATACAGTTAATCAGTTCGCTAAATTACCTGGTAGGGAAGAACTTCTTGGTATGTTACTTTCTGTTTGGACAGCTCCTGCAAGAAATCTTGCTACAGGGCTTGATAACCTTAGAAAGAAAAAAGAAGAAGAAGCCGCATAATAAAATTAAAAATTTATAATATTTAAAAAAACGAAAATAAAAGGAAAAAAAATGGCAATTACTAAAGAAGATGTTTTAGAATTCATCTCAAACCTTAGTGTTTTAGAATTATCAGAGCTTGTAAAAGAGTTCGAAGAGAAATTTGGTGTTTCTGCACAACCAACAGTTGTAGCTGGTGCTGGAGCTGGTGTTGCTGCTGAAGTAGCTGAAGAAAAAACTGAATTTGATGTTGTTCTAACAGATGCTGGAGATAAAAAAATCAATGTTATTAAAGCAGTTAGAGAACTTACAGGTCTTGGCTTAAAAGAGGCTAAAGATGCAGTTGAAGGTACTCCATCAACAATCAAAGAAGGTATCTCAAAAGCTGATGCAGAAGCAGCAAAAGCTAAGCTAGAAGAAGCTGGAGCAAAAGTAGAACTTAAGTAATTCTACTTTTTAATTAAAGGGAGTTTATATACTCCCTTTTTTTAGCACCTCAAGCAATATACAAACAAAAAAACTTGTATATTGTTAGGGGTGCTTTTTGCACTTAAATAAAATGCTTAATTTAAGTACAAAAAACTCACAAATTTAAATTAACACGAGGTCACTAATGCTAAATTCTTTAAATTCTGGAAATAGACTTAGAGTTGATTTTGCAAAAAATCCGCAGCAAATTGAAATTCCAAACTTATTACATTTACAACAAAACAGTTATGATACTTTTTTAATGATAGATCAAGAAGACAGAAGTCAAGCTGGTATAGAAAGAGTTTTTAAATCAATTTTTCCTATACACGATGCACAAAATAGACTAACATTAGAATATCTTGGAAGTGAAGTAGGTAAGCCAAAATATACAGTAAATGAGTGTATGGTAAGAGGACTTACATATTCTATTCCACTTAGAATCAACATAAGATTAACTTTATGGGATATTGATGAGAAAACTGGTGAAAAGATTGGTGTAAAAGATATCAAAGAACAATCACTATTTGTAAGAGAAATACCACTTATGACTGATAGAACGTCATTTATAGTAAATGGTGTTGAAAGAGTTGTTGTAAACCAACTACATAGAAGTCCAGGGGTAATATTTAAAGAAGAAGATACAGCAACAAGTAGTAATAAAAGAGTATTTACTGCACAAATTATTCCTGATAGAGGTTCATGGTTATATTTTGAATATGATGTAAAAGATATATTATATGTAAGAATAAACAAAAGAAGAAAAGTTCCTATTACTATACTTTTTAGAGCTCTTGGATACTCTAAAGAGGATATTGTAAAACTTTTTTATCCTATTTTAAATATTAAAATTAAAAATAATAAATTCTTAACAGAGTTTAATCCAGATGATTTTAGTACTGGTAGAGTTGATTTTGATATCAAAGATGAAAAAGGAAACGTTGTAATCCAAGCTGGAAAGAGACTAACTCTAAGAAAAGCAAAAGCATTGGCTGAGGGTGGTTTGAAATATGTTGAATATCCTGTTGAGCTACTTATGGAAAGACATACAGCAACACCAATATTTGATCCAAATAGTGGAGAGATTAAGTATGATGCATTAACTCACCTTGATGAGATTAAGCTAAAAAATATTTTAGATCTTGGTTTTGAATCAATAGAGATTGCAAATGATTTAGCAGCTGGAGTTGATGATTCTATAATCAATGCTTTTAAAGCCGATGCAGAGAGTTTAAAACTTCTAAAACAAACAGAACAAATTGATGATGAAAATGATCTATCAGCTATTAGAATCTATAAAGTAATGAGACCAGGAGAGCCTGTAACAAAAGAGGCTGCTAAAGAGTTTGTTAGAAAACTATTTTTTGATCCAGAAAGATATGATTTAACAAAAGTTGGTAGAATGAAGATGAATCATAAGCTAGATGTTACAGTTCCAGAATATGTAACAGTTTTAACTTATGAAGATATTATTAAAACAGTACAATACCTAATCAAAGTTAAAAATGGTCAAGGTCATATAGATGATAGAGATCATCTAGGTAATAGAAGAATTAGAGCTATTGGTGAGTTACTATCAAATGAACTTCATGCTGGTTTAGTTAGAATGCAAAAAACTATAAAAGATAAGATGACAACATTAAGTGGACCATTAGATGAGCTTATGCCACATGAACTTATTAACTCAAAAATGATTACATCTACTGTAACAGAGTTTTTTACAGGTGGGCAGTTGTCACAGTTTATGGATCAAACAAATCCATTATCAGAAGTTACTCACAAAAGAAGATTATCAGCTCTTGGTGAGGGTGGACTTGTAAAAGAAAGAGCAGGATTTGAAGTAAGGGATGTTCACCCAACCCATTATGGTAGAATATGTCCAGTTGAAACTCCAGAGGGGCAAAATATTGGACTTATTAATACTCTATCAACATTTGCAAAAGTAAATGAGCTAGGGTTTATAGAAGCACCATATAAAAAGGTAGTTGATGGTAAGGTTACAGATGAAGTAATCTATATAACAGCTACTCAAGAAGAGGGTCTTGTAATAGCTCCAGGAAGTACAAAAGTGGTTGATGGTAAGATAGTTGAACCTTTGATAGAGGCTAGACAAGATGGAGAGATTATCTTAATAGAGGCAAATAAAGTAAACTTAATAGATATCTCTTCTCAAATGGTTATGGGTGTAGCAGCATCTTTGATTCCATTTTTAGAGCATGATGATGCAAACAGAGCCTTGATGGGATCTAATATGCAACGTCAAGCAGTACCATTACTAAAACCACAAGCTCCAATAGTAGGAACAGGTTTAGAAAAAACAGTAGCAAGAGATGCATGGGAAGCTATTAAAGCAAAAAGAAGTGGTATAGTAGAAAAAGCTGATTCTAAAAATATCTATATCAATGGAGATGATGAAAAAGGTGCATTTATAGATCACTATGAAGTAAATAAAAATGTAAGAACAAATAATAATACTTCATTTGGACAAAGAGTAATAGTAAAAGAGGGACAATTCGTAAAAGCTGGAGATGTTATAGCAGATGGTCCATCTATGGATAATGGTGAACTTGCTATTGGTATTAATGCAATGGTTGCATTTATGCCTTGGAATGGATATAACTATGAAGATGCTATTATCTTAAGTGAGGGACTAATAAAAGAAGATGCTCTAACATCTGTTCATATCTATGAAAAAGATATAGAAGCAAGAGAGCTAAAACATGGTAATGAAGAGATAACCAAAGATATACCAGGGGTTAAGGAGGAGTCTTTAAACCATCTTGATGATAGTGGTATAGTAAAAATTGGTACTTTTGTAAAACCAGGTATGATATTAGTTGGAAAAGTTACTCCAAAAGGTGAGATTAAACCAACTCCAGAAGAAAGACTTCTTAGAGCTATCTTTGGAGAAAAAGCAGGGCATGTTATAAATAAATCTCTTTATTGTCCTACTTCTATGGAAGGAACCGTAGTAGATGTAAAAGTATTTACAAAAAAAGGTTATGAAAAGTGTGAAAGAGCAAAAGAGGTTTATGAGTTAGAAAAATCTGAACTTGATGCAAAACATCATGATAAACTTTTGATGTTAGATAGAGAAGAGATGATGCAAATAACAACACTTCTAACTACAAATGAGTTAAAAAGTGATTGTGAAATAGCTGATGAGACTATAAAAAGAGGTGCTAAGCTAACAGTAGAGCAGGTATCAAATATAAATAGATTTGCTATGAAAAAAGTTGTTTCATCTTTTGCAAAAGAGGTTGTAGATAACTATAATGATATAAAAGAGCATATCATAAAAGAAAAAGCAAAACTAAGAGAAGAGCATGAAGAGAAGCTTAAAACTTTAGAAACTGATGATATTTTACCAAGTGGGGTTATAAAACAAGTAAAAGTTTATATAGCAACAAAAAGAAAGATCAAAGTTGGGGATAAAATGGCTGGACGTCATGGAAATAAAGGTATTGTATCAAATATCGTTCCTCAAGTTGATATGCCATATCTCGAAGATGGAACACAAGTTGATATTATATTAAATCCACTAGGGGTTCCTTCAAGGATGAATATAGGACAAATCTTAGAAGTTCACTTAGGATTAGTAGGTAAGAGATTAGGTAATCAAATAGAAGAGATCATGGTATCAAAAAGAGCAGAATTTATTAAAGAACTAAGAGAGAAAATGATAGAAATAGCATCTTTTAGTAAACATGCAAATGCTTTTGAGTTTATTACAAATCTAAGTGATGAAAAACTACTAGAATATGCAAGGGATTGGTCAAAAGGTGTTAAATTTGCAACTCCTGTTTTTGAAGGTGTTAAACAAGAAGAGTTTGAAAAACTATTTGAGTTAGCAAAAATAGATAGTGATGGAAAAACAACTCTATATGATGGAAAAACTGGTGAGAAAATGAAAGAAAGAGTAAATGTTGGTTATATGTATTTACTTAAACTTCATCACCTTGTAGATGAGAAAGTTCATGCTAGAAGTACAGGACCATATTCACTTGTAACTCAACAACCAGTTGGAGGAAAAGCATTATTTGGTGGACAAAGATTTGGTGAGATGGAGGTTTGGGCACTTGAAGCTTATGGTGCAACAAATGTCTTAAAAGAGATGCTTACAACAAAATCAGATGATATTGAAGGTAGAAGTAAAGCATATAAGGCTATAGCAAATGGTGAAAATGTTCCGCCTTCTGGAGTTCCAGAGACATTTTTTGTTTTAACAAAAGAGTTAAAAGCATTAGGACTTGATGTAGAAGTTTTTGAAGAGGTAGAAGAAAATGAGTAACATTGAAAAAGTATTACAGCCAATAGAGATAAAAGAGTTAGAAAGACCACAAGATTTTTCAGCATTTCAACTAAGACTTGCAAGTCCTGAAAAGATCTTAAGCTGGTCATGTGGAGAGGTTAAAAAACCTGAAACTATAAACTATAGAACACTAAAACCTGAGCGTGATGGACTTTTTTGTGCTAAGATTTTTGGACCAATAAAAGATTATGAGTGTCTTTGTGGTAAATACAAAAAGATGAGATACAAAGGTGTAGTTTGTGAAAAATGTGGTGTTGAAGTAACCTCTTCTAAAGTAAGAAGACATAGAATGGGACATATTGATCTTGTTACTCCAGTAGCTCATATTTGGATGGTAAGTTCTTTGCCATCAAGAATAGGTACACTTCTTGGAGTAAAACTAAAAGATCTTGAAAGAGTTCTTTATTATGAAGCATATATAGTAAAAACTTCTGGTGATGCTTATTATGATAATGAGAAAACAAAAAAAGTTGAAAAATATGATATCTTAAATGAAGAGCAATTTAGAACTATAAACGAACATTTTGAGCATACTGGATTTGAGGCTCAAATGGGTGGTGAGATAGTAAGAGATTTACTATCTGATATGGATTTGGTTGCTTTATTATACTCTTTAAAAGAGGAGATGGAATCAACAAAATCTGAGGCAAAAAGAAAAACTATAGTAAAAAGATTAAAAGTTGTAGAAAACTTCTTAAATAGTGGAAATAGACCAGAGTGGATGATGCTAACAGCAGTACCTGTTTTACCACCAGATTTAAGACCTCTTGTTGCTCTTGATGGTGGGAAATTTGCAGTTTCTGATGTAAATGATCTATATAGAAGAGTAATAAATAGAAATAATAGGCTAAAAAGATTAACAGAGCTTGATGCACCAGAGATTATTATAAGAAATGAAAAAAGAATGCTACAAGAAGCTGTTGATGCTCTTTTTGATAATGGTAAAACAGCAAACGCAGTAAAAGGTGCAAATAAAAGACCTTTAAAATCTCTAAGTGAGATAATCAAAGGTAAACAAGGTCGTTTTAGACAAAACCTTCTTGGGAAAAGGGTTGATTTTTCTGGAAGATCTGTTATTGTTGTAGGTCCAAATCTAAATATGGATCAATGTGGTATTCCAAAAAAGATGGCATTAGAGCTTTTTAAACCGCATTTGATGGCAAAATTGGAAGAAAAAGGTTACGCAACGACGTTAAAATCTGCTAAAAGATTGATAGAGGCTCAAACAAATGAAGTTTGGGAGTGTTTAAGTGAGATAGTATCTGATTATCCAATACTACTAAATAGGGCTCCAACACTTCATAAACTCTCTATTCAAGCTTTTCATCCAGTATTAATAGATGGTAAAGCTATTCAGCTTCACCCACTAGTGTGTGCAGCATTTAATGCAGACTTCGATGGTGACCAAATGGCGGTGCATGTACCTCTTTCTCAAGAGGCTATTGCTGAGGCTAAGATTTTGATGATGAGTTCTATGAATATTCTTCTTCCAGC
Organism: Aliarcobacter butzleri; assembly: GCA_012522985.1. Taxonomy (GTDB): domain Bacteria; phylum Campylobacterota; class Campylobacteria; order Campylobacterales; family Arcobacteraceae; genus UBA6211. Next base: position 1,077 of record JAAYJJ010000205.1, on the reverse strand, counting down.
TTCAGGAAGAGCTATAGCAGTACCATCTCAAGATATGGTTTTGGGTGTTTATTATCTATCTTTGGAAAAAGAGGGTGTTAAAGGTGAACATAAACTAATAGCATCATTTAATGAAGCAAAACTAGCACTAGATCTTAAAACTGTAGATCTTCATGCTAGAGTTAGAACACTAATTGATGGTAGAATAGTTCATACTACTATTGGTAGATTGATGATTAAAAATATATTACCAGATTTTGTTCCTGTTGAACTATGGAATAAGATATTAAAGAAAAAAGATATAGGTGTATTGGTTGATTATGTCTATAAACATGGTGGATATGAAGTAACTCCAAGATTTTTAGATAATCTTAAAAATCTAGGTTTTGAGTATGCAACACATGCTGGTATATCGATATCTATTGATGATATTATAGTTCCAGAGTCAAAAGAAAGTCATATAGCAAAAGCAAAAAAAGATGTTATTGAAGTACAAAAACAGTTTACTCAAGGTTTATTAACAGAGCAAGAAAGATATAATAAAATTATCGATATATGGACTGCTGTTAATAATAAACTAGGTTCAGAGATGATGAGTCTTGTTCAAACTGATAAAGATGGATTTAACTCTATTTATATGATGGCTGATTCTGGTGCTAGGGGTAGTGCTGCACAAATAAGACAGCTTTCTGGTATGAGAGGTCTTATGGCTAAACCTGATGGATCTATTATTGAAACTCCTATTATTTCAAACTTCCGTGAGGGATTAAATGTACTAGAGTACTTTATTTCAACACATGGTGCTAGAAAAGGTCTAGCAGATACTGCACTAAAAACAGCAAATGCTGGGTATTTGACTAGAAAACTAATAGATGTTTCACAAAATGTTAGAATTACAACAGAAGATTGTGGAACTCATGAAGGTATCGAGATAACTGATATTATTAGTGGAAATGAACTAATAGAGTCTTTAGAAGAGAGAATCACTGGTAGAGTAATAGCTGAAGATATAATTGATCCTATTTCAAATGAGATACTATTTAGTGAAGGAACTCTTATAAGTGATGAAGATGCATCTGTAATAGCTGATGCTGGTAT